>JAOZNO010000535.1 GCA_029933755.1 Bacteroidales bacterium
GCTGCATCAAATAAATTACCATAAATGCTTTCTGCATTCATACTAAATGAGTTATCGAGATAGATACTAACTATTTTTTCGTGTTTACTATTTGTTTGATTTTTTAAGGGGATATAAGGTTCTGAAAAAGCAATGACCAAACTTGCAATAAGCAAAATGCGTAATAAAAGAATAATAAGATGTTTTAATTTTGATTTTGACTCACTTACATCTTTTATATCTTTCAGGAAGTTCAGATTACTAAAATAAACCAGCTTATGAATCCTAAAATTAAATAAATGTATTATTATGGGAATCGAAATTAAGAGAAGTGTCCATAAAAAAGCTGGGTACAAGAAAGCCATATTTAACAAAATATTTTGAAAACAATTTGTTCGTTAACAAATGAGTTTGTCGTTTTTTTAAGGGATTGTAACGAAATAAGTTGATTTTCTAAAGTAAGTATTTTAATTTCGCAACAAAGCCGAAACAATGATTGATCTGGTTTTAGGAACTTTGTTCGGCAGCTAATTTAACAAATGTATCGCTCCAGGGTGGTGCAGCTCTTAAAACATTGTCAAATACTTTATCCGGGTTTTTTGCTACTTTAGGGTAAATAGCATAAATACCATCAATACATTCTTTTACAAAGTTAATTATTTCTTCATCTGTTTTAAATTCAGCAAGGACTTTATATTTAGGGAATTCACTTCCAACGCCACCTCGATCAGATGTATAAACCATTTCATCATCTGAAATCCAGTCTTTAAGGTTATTTCTGAAAAAATCCCGATATTTTAATCGTAACTCCCTGTTAACACCATTTGTTCTAACCAGAACATTCATTCCTACATGGCTGTAATTTTTTTGGTCGCTTACTTTAAAAAAACCTATATTAATACCAAAAACATAAGTCATATCACCATTCACAAAGCCCAAACCATGAAAATGCCAGTCACCTGAAATTCTCTGATGAGTATATTTACCTAGCTTATCTTTAAAATAAGGCTTTATAGTTTGGAATACATTTTTTATCCTATCCCTGTCAATAGGCGTTTTTGTCATATTATTGTCTTTTTCTTTCAAATCTTTCATTTATATAAAATGTACTGATTGAAGTATTAATCAATGCTCAAATATAGTAAATTTATTTTTTATACAAAAGGTGAATGCTTTAATTATTAAAATACTACCAAATAAAATACCTATCTTTGATTCTTCAACAGTTTATTTGAAATTTTCTTTTATTAAAATCCAATCATTAACCTCAAATTAACTCTACGGTCACTTAAATGGTTCGGTACAGCATATTGATCATTTACTGTAGATTGGATATTTGAAGAATTGGGAACAACTGTTATCCAATTATATGAAATTATATTATTTATTCCCAATAAATTAAATACATCCAGTCCAATATTTACATATCTAAAGGTATTAAAAAATTTAGACTTTGATTTTTTGTTTTCCTGTTTTAAAGCAGCGGTAAAGCCAATATCAACTCTTTTGTAAGCAGGCATACGTAAAGGAGCATAGTAAGTATCTTCCATAGGTGGTCCAAAAGGTAGACCTGCTAAATATACCAGTGTTAGATTAACTCTAAACCGATCGTTTCCGGGAATATAATCTTGAAAAAATATACTAATATTAATTGGATGGTCATTTGGGAATGCTTGTTTACCAATTGTGTCATTTTCAATTTGCATTTCTGATTTCATTAAGGCAATACTCAGCCATGACTCAACTCCCGGAACAAATTCCCCATTTAACCTAAAATCAAGTCCTGTGATATAACCTTTGGCTATTTTACCGGGATAATAATGTACACGTATATTATCAATACTATAAGGTATTATATCATCAACAATTTTATAGTAAAATTCTCCTTTCATATGAAAAGAACGGTCAAACATAGAAAAGTCATAGTCTGCAGATCCTGTAAAGTGGATAGAGCGCGGGGAATTAAGATCCTCATACAAAACTCCATTACGGTCAATAATTTCTTTATAAAAAAGTGTTTGATAATACAGTCCACTGCTAAATCGTAAATAGATTTTTTTATCTATGCCTGTATAAAAGCCACCTGCAAATCTTGGACTCAACAGAATTTTTTTGTTAATGTCCCAGTACTGGAACCTGAGTCCATACTCAATATTCCATTCAACACCCGTTGTTGACTTATAAACAGATTGTATAAATGAAGAATAACGATTTGATAACAATTGATTTTCAGAGCTTAAACTATGTGCCAATTCAATGGTTTCTCCATTATAAGGTATTGAATATCCAGCTGAGTCAACTATTTGCCACTCAGTAATTTTATCCTGTATTTGTTCATTTTGATATTTAATTCCCCATTGAACAAATTGATCTGAAAGCATATAGCTGCCTTTATAATTTAAAGTGTAAATGTTTGCTTCAAAATAGTTACGGGCATGGCTTAAAAAACTACCGATACCTAAGTTTAAAATACTATCACCGAATGAATCTGAATCAATTTGCTTATCCAATTGGTTTAGCGAATACCGTCCTTTAATATCATACTTAAGCTCTTCGTAATCAGCATATGCTGATGCTTTTAATTCCATTGCCAAAAGTGGGTTTATCTGGTATTTGAATGTTAAACCACCCAGGGCAGATATAAATTTGTCTTTCTCATTACCCTCAAAATCAACAAATAAGTTCACAGCCTCTTGTATTGTTCCAAAAGAAGTTGTTCGATCTTCGGGATAAAACAAATAATTATTGTTTGAGAAATAAGCAAGCAAATTAATCGTAAACTTTTTAGAAATATGATAATTGATATGTGATTGCGCATCTAAAAAATTTGGCTTGTATTCACCCTTTGTTTCAAGGCTATTTAAAAGATATTGTGAATTTTTATACCGAATACCACCCAGGTAGCTTAACTTTCCATTTACAGAAGTCCCTTCCACATGAGCTGATGCTCCGAGTAAACCCAGCTTTGCTGAACCTTTAAATTCAGTAGGTTTTTTGTAATGAATATCCAGTACCGATGACATTTTATCACCATATTTGGCTGCAAAACCACCTGTAGAAAAATCAATTTTAGAAACTAAGTCAGCATTTGCCATATCAAGGCCTTCCTGCTTACCTGTTTGTACCAGCACAGGGCGAAATATTTCAAAATTATTTATATAAACCAGGTTCTCGTCAAAGTTTCCACCCCGTACTGAGTAATTCGAACTCATTTCGTTTACAGAAGCTACGCCTGGTAATGTTTTAATAAAGCTTTGTATTTGATTACCCGAAACCAGTGGGATGTTATTTAATATTTTAGCGTCAAGCTGTACCAGACCACCTTCTTTTGAGTGTTTATCAATAATTTTTATTTCTTCAATTTGCTCATCCTTAGGTGTTAATGAGATGTTTAGTGTAATGTTTTCGCCCGGAACAAAGCTAATAATTGTATCTTTATGGATAAATGAAATACGCGAGAAGCTTAATTTTATAGGAATTTTTCCTGAATGATTAAGAGAAAAACTTAGAATATAGTTTCCTTTTGAGTTGCTTACAGCACCTATACCTGTTTCTGTGATACTAATATTTACAAGTTCCAGCGGGTTTCCTAAATTATCAGTAATCTTACCCTGAATTGTGATTTCTGACTGAGCTTTTAAGGAAAAATTGAGCTGGAATAGGGTTAGTGATAAGAATAGAAGGTATTTTAGCATTTGGCAAATTTAA
>JAOZNO010000536.1 GCA_029933755.1 Bacteroidales bacterium
ACTTTCACCCGCAACTCTAACAATGTTTTTAATCGTAATTAAGCCATCATAAATTTCAGGAACTTCAAGTTCAAATAATCTTTCCAGAAATACAGGTGATGTTCTTGAAATAATAATTAAAGGATTGCTGTTTTTCATTTCAACCTTGGTTACAACTGCTCTTAAGTTATCACCTTTCCTGTAATAATCTGAAGGTATTTGCTCTGCTTTTGGAAGAATAAGCTCATTGCCTTCATCATCCAAAACTAATACTTCTCTTTTCCAAACCTGATAAACTTCGCCCGTTATAATATCACCTATACGGTCTTTGTATTGCGTGTAAAGATTATCTTTCTCAAGTTCGAGAATTCTTGAAGTAAGATTTTGGCGTAACGATACAATTGCTCGTCTACCAAAGTCCGCCATTTTTACTTCATCTGTAACTTCTTCTCCTACTTCATAATCATCATCAATCTTAAGCGCATCAGTAATTGTAATTTGAAGATTATTATCTTCTATTTCATCATCCTCAACTACTTCTCTATTTCTCCAAATCTCCAAATCGCCTTTATCAATATTGATGATTATATCAAAATTGTCGTTTGAACCATATTTCTTCAATAACATATTCTTAAAAACATCTTCAAGAACACTCATCATTGTTGCCCTGTCAATACTTTTAAGATCTTTAAATTCTGAAAACGTTTCAATTAAGCTAATATTATCCATTTTATCTGCTTTAAAAACAAACTACAAACCATGTCTAAAATTTAGGTACAAGTCTGATTTTTTTAATTTTTTCTATATTAATGTTTATAATTTCTTCAACTTCTATTTTTTTCTTTTTTCCTTCTATTTTTTTCTTTTTTTTCTGTGAAATTTCAAGAGAGCTTACTGTTTCATTATCTTCAAGTGTTTCAAATTTATTTAAAACGCCTTTAAAATTCTGACCCTCTACTAAAAATACTTCAACTTCTTTACCTAGGTTTTTTTTGTAATGAAGTAGTATTTTAAAAGGTGAAAATACACCATAAGACGAAACTTCTAAGTCAAAATCTTCCTTTTCTCTGTCAATTTGATGCTCTATACTCTTACTAATTTTAGCACACTCACTAATTTTAACACCCTTTTCTGAATCTAATAAAATCTTTATACTATTTGAGCTATTTATTTGTAAATCAATAAGAAAGATGTTAAGATTACTTAGCTCTTCTTTTATAATATTTTGTATAAACTGCTTACTTATCATTACTTCTTTAATAAAATAGGGGACTCGTGTCCCCTAAAAATGCTTTTCATCTCGGCTGCGAAAGTATAGAATATTAATTAATACTCAAAATATTGGGGATAAAAAAAGACTTATTGTTAATATTTTTGTAAAAAATATTGAAATCTAAGTAAATAATATTATGTTTGATTTTAATTTCTATTTATTATTATCTATACATTAATTAATTTAGCGGAGTGTCGAAATATAAGCTTAACAAACTGAAAATTGTAAACGATCCGATTTATGGTTTTATAACGATACCTTCGGAATTGTTATTTGACATTATTCAACACCCGTTTTTTCAGCGATTAAGAAGGATTAAACAATTAGGACTTACCAGTTATGTATATCCCGGTGCTACTCATTCGCGTTTTCAGCATGTACTTGGTGCCACTTTTCTTATGAAACAAGCCCTGGATGTTTTAAAAAGCAAAGGTGTAACAATTACAGATGAAGAGGAGGAGGCGACACTTATTGCTATATTACTGCATGATATTGGACACCCGCCTTTGTCACATTCTCTTGAATATGTTTTTGTCGAAAATGTATCACATGAAGATTTATCATTGCTTTTTATGGGTGAGCTAAATAAAAAATTTGATGGTAAATTGTCACTGGGAATGGAGATATTTAAAGGGACATACAAAAAAAAGTTTTTGCATCAACTGGTATCCAGTCAACTTGATATGGATCGTTTGGATTATTTACGGAGAGATAGTTTTTTTACGGGAGTTTCAGAAGGTGTCGTTGGTTCTGATAGGATTATTAAAATGTTGGATGCAAAAAATAATGAATTAGTTGTTGAAGAAAAAGGTATTTATTCTGTAGAGAAGTTTCTGATTGCCCGTAGGCTTATGTATTGGCAGGTTTACCTTCATAAAACAGTTGTAACTGCTGAACAAATGCTTATAAAAGTTTTGTTGAGAGCTAAAAACCTTTATGCTGAGGGTGAAAAAATGTTTTTAACACCTAGTTTGCAGTATTTCTTTGATAATAAGATTGATTCAAAAAAAAAGTTATTAGATCGTGTGGAGGGGCAGATTCCTTTAGAAGTGTATTCACAGCTTGATGATAATGATATTTTTGTGTCAATAAAGCAGTGGCAACAGCATGATGATTTTATTTTGTCTTTTTTAAGCAAAAGTATAATTAACAGAAATTTATTAAAAATTGAAATTCAGAAAAAGCCTTTTACAAAAAAGAAACTTGATAATATTCGGAATTTAGCTGTTGAAAAGTTTAATATTAAAAAAGATGATGTTGAATTTATTGTTTTTGCCAATTCAGTGAAAAATAGTGCATACAGCGAGAAGAAAAATGCTAAAATTAATATTTTAGGAAAAAATGGTATATTAAGGGATATTGCTGTTGCATCTGATGTGTCAAATGTTGCCGTTTTATCACAAATTGTTGAGAAATTTTTTGTGTGTTACCCTAAAGGTTTAGTTTGAGTGTGTCTATAAAGTCAAGAGTTTGAGCTAGAAAGTTCGAATTTAAGGCGTGTGATAAATCTAAACCACAGAATACTAGTGTATTTGAGGATTTAGATTTTGAGCAACAACACAGAAGTCGGACTTTATAGACAAGCTCTAGTTAGCTAGTTGCCAGTAGCTTTTGTTACAATTATTTGCAAGCCTAAAAAAAAAGTATAAAAAATGATTAAATATTACTAATTTTGCAGAAATTTTGCAGAAATGAACTTTACAGCCGAAAATATAGCAGCCTTTTTAGATGGATTCGTTGAAGGGGATAAAAGTGTAGAAGTAAATAATATTTCAAAAATTGAGGAAGGAAGAAAAGGTACTTTATCCTTTTTAGCTAATCCTAAATATGAAAATTATATATACGCTACGAACTCTTCAATTGTACTAATCAATAAAACATTTAAGTTACAAAAAGAAGTCAATTGTACCTTAATAAGAGTAGATGATGCTTATAAAGCCTTTGCATCGCTGCTTGAGGTGTATCAACTGGGAAAACAGCAACAAGTTGTTGGTGTTGATAAATTGGCCAGTATTCATGAAGGAGTTGAATTAGGTGAGAATATTTATGTTGGTGAATTTACGGTTATTGCTAAGAATGCCCAAATAGCTAAGAATACAAAAGTTTATCCACAAGTATATGTTGGTCAAAATGTTAAAATTGGTGAAAATACGATTATTTATGCAGGTGTAAAGATTTATAGTGATTGCATAATTGGTAATGATTGTATTATTCATTCAGGAGTGATTATTGGTGCAGATGGATTTGGGTTTGCCCCGCAAAAGGATGATGAACATAAAAAGGTGCCTCAGGTGGGGAATGTTATTATCGAAGATTTTGTCGAAATTGGTGCAAACTCAGCAGTTGATAGGGCTACAATGGGCTCAACAATTATTCGAAAAGGTGCTAAACTGGATAATTTTATACAAGTTGCTCACAATGTTGAAATTGGA
>JAOZNO010000537.1 GCA_029933755.1 Bacteroidales bacterium
AGTTGTTTTTCACGATTTATTGCATTCTGCATTCCCGTAATCCGTTCATAATATAATAAGTCTGTCAGGTTATATCTGGAAGTGAAAACAGAACCTTGCCCACTTTTATGTTCCAATACTCTTCTTTGAATATTGTTAGTAACACCAATGTATAAAGATGTTCGGTTTTTATTACTCATGAAGTAAATATACCCTATTTTCATTGGTTAATATTTGATTCCGAAAAGTTCGGAATGACGTTCATTGTGAGTCAGACTGTTTGAAATTGTTATAATCTATTATACATTTTTAAATTCTTATTCCCATTACCAAAACATCATCAATTTGCGCAACATCTCTTTTCCATTTAATGAAATTTTGTTCCAAAATACGTTTTTGTTCGTCCATTGATTTGCCTTGCACAGAAAGAAGTAATTCTTTAAACCTTGCTGTTTTAAATTTTCCGCCGGTTTCTCCACCAAATTGATCAACATAACCATCAGAAAATGAATAAAGACAATCTCCTTTTTCTAGTTGAAAACTATGATTTGTAAATTCTTTTTCTAAAAGGTGAATGCCTATTGGTTGGCGGTCTGCTTTTAGTAGAATTAATTCATAATCTGCTAAACTTTCATCTTCTTTTTTATCCTTGTCTGTGTTTTTACGTATTATGTACAAGGGATTGTAGGCACCTGCATATTGCAGTTCAAGGGTTTCTGTGTCAATTATGAGTAATGCCACATCCATACCATCTTTTTGCTCACCTGATTTGCCTTCCTGGTGTAATGATTTTTTAACTTTACTACGTAAGCGGTTAAGTATTTGTCCTGCATTGTCAAGACTTCTACGGGTAACAATCTCATTAAGAAACGAGCTGCCTAACATACTCATAAATGCTCCGGGAACACCATGTCCGGTACAGTCTGCTGCTACAGCAATTATGTAGTTGTTCACTTTTTTTATCCAGTAAAAATCTCCACTTACAATGTCGCGGGGTCTAAACATTATAAAATGTTCATTTAAAATCTCGTCAGCAAACTCTTTTGATGGTAATACTGCTTCTTGTATTTTTTGTGCATAACTAATGCTATCTAATATTTCTTGTTTCTGTTTGTAAGCAATATCCCTTTGTTTTTCTACTTCCTTACGGCCTTTCTCAATTTCCAATGTGCGCTCCTTAACCAGTTCTTCTAGCACCTCTTTTTCCTTTTCAGCAGCTTTCATGCGCCATTGTAAAATAAAACGCCCTAAAGCCAAAAATAAAATAATATAAATTGTAATTGCCCACCATGTTCTATAAGCAGGAGTTAAGATTTTGAACTTAAAAATAGATTCAGCAGCAGTTTTACCAAATTCATTTTTAGCCTGAACGGAAAATGTGTAATTACCATCAGGCAGGTTTGTGTAGTCTTTATAAGTTAGCGTACTCCAGACTGATGTGTCATTGTCGAAACCCTTTAAGAAAATGCGGTAAAGTATTTTTCCTTTAGCAGGAAAAGCGGGTAATGAAAAATCAAAGCGAAGTGAGTTTTTACTGTAGCTAAGTTTTATTGTTTCATTATCTTTATTGGCCAGTTGAATTAATGAATCACTGTTTAGATTTGTTATTTTTCTAATTAAGGTAGTGTGTGCGGTTTTATAATTAAAACCCAAATTATAGTTTGATTTTATTAAACCATCTTTACCACCTGTCCAAAAAGTATTGTTTTCTGTATCATTATATAGGGTTTGATTTGAAAAGTCTGATATTGGTAAATAGGGTGTTTGAGAATAGCTTAATTTGTTTTGTGATTTGTAAAATAGCGCAAGGTTTTTTTGTTCACCGTCAGTTATCAAATAGCTGCTGTCTGAAAGTGTAAAAAAGTCATGCATCCACAATGAGTGTGAATTCGTATCATTGGCAAATAGCTGGTAAGCTTTTAATTTAAGTGTGTTTTTATCGTAAGTAAATAGTCCTTTTTCCGAACTGAAGAAAATATCATTGCCTTTTTTATTGATATGCAATGAAATGAATTCATTTTCTGATTTAATTTCAGAAAGCTTGTTTGTTTCAACTGAATATTGATAGATTTTTCCGGGAGGTATTTCAAATAAAATATCGCCATCCTCTTCCTCTACAACATTCTGTACATCTCCAACTAAATTTTTAATACTGTTTATTATTTCAAGTTTTCCTGAATTGATATCAATTATAGAAACATTGCCACTGTGTCCTGCGAAAAACCTACCTTTGTGTAGCTCTGATTTGCTTAAACAAAAGGTGAATTCTTTAATTTTTGATAATTGTGCTTGCTTATTAGTTACTTTGTAGATACCATTCGTTGTTGCCACCCAAAGATTGTTTTCGTCACTAAGTATTGACCAGCAGGCTGAATTAATCCCTTTCACAGGCTTAAAATTATTTTCATGCAGATAGTATAAGCCTTTATCTGTAGCAAAAAACATAGTACTGCCAATTTTTTCAATATCAAGAACCTTACCCTCAAGTCCTGTCCTTTTATTATCGTAAAATGATATTGGCCAGTTTATTTCTGCTTTAGAAATACCATTGTTCGTAGCTAGCCATACAGCATTTTTTTTGTCAATAAATGCAGCGTTTATTGATTCATCCTGAAGACCGGAATTCTTATCCAGTATTTGTAATATGCTTCCTTGTGTATCTGTAAGCACAAAGCCTCCATTGATGGTTCCAATTCCATAAGTTTCAGCATTTGCAGTAACAACGCACGAAAGACTGTGCTGTTTTGTGTAATCATTTGCGGCAATATTTAAACTTACAATCTCTCCTTTTTGAAGAAGAAAAATTCCTTGTTTGGAACTTGCTACAGCAATATTTTCACTTTCTCTTATTTGGAACATCGATTCTATATCTAAAATCTTTTCAGATTGATCAGAAGTTATTGTGATAAATTCTCCATTTTTGAATTTGCATAGGCCAAATTGACTGCTTTGTTTTGTTGTAGTGGCATCAAAAAATATGTAAAGCTCATTGTTTACATAAAAGGCAGAAAGGGCATCATTTTGAAAATTAATTACAGAGAGTTCTTCTTCTTTTGATATAAATAATTTCTTTTCTGAAATAAAGTAGTTTGCATCCTGTGCACAAACTGCCTTAAATATTTCACCAATTTCAACTTTGTTCTCAATTGAATCAGCCAGACTGACAAAAGATGTAACTCCTTGTGTATTTTGTTTTAAATAACCAAAATCATATAATCCGCCAACAAAAATAGTCCCGGTATTATTTATACTAAGCGAAAGAACCCGCATGCCACTTGAAGTAGGGATTTTATTCCATGTAGTTCCATCAAATTCAAGAACACCCGCAAAATTAGCAAAATACATAATCCCATTCTGAGCTTGAATAATGTCAAAATTTTGTTCATGTGCATTATACTCTTCCGGGCTGTAATTACTTATGAAAGCTAAGCCTCTTGATGCACTAAAGTTTTGAGCACTAACATAAGTTGAACCAATAACTAATATCAGCAATAAGGAAATATAATATTGTACTTTCAATTTAGTTTATTTATTGTTTTAGTATATAAATATCAAGTACTTTGCCAAATTTGCAATTGTGGGAATATGTTTGGTTTTATTTGCAAAATGGCTGACATCCAACACGATGTTGTGCTTATTTCTTATCTTTTAATATGGTCTAATAGTTTTGATTTTATTAGTTCGTATGCAATTAGATTATCATAT
>JAOZNO010000538.1 GCA_029933755.1 Bacteroidales bacterium
AAAGAAATTATTAAAAATTCTGGTTTTGAAACCCATGTACCAGATATTGCTTTTGAGCACGACTTGAAATACCCGGACGCTGTACGAATTATTGAAAAACTACAAAAAGAAGCGGATGAACAAAATCTTCAATTCAGTCTTAAATTAACAAATACCCTTGAGAGCCTGAATCATAAAAACATATTCCCCGAACATGAAAAAATGATGTATGCCAGTGGACGTGTTTTGCACCCAATTTCAGTTAATGTAGCAAAAAAACTACAAAATGATTTTAAAGGTATGCTGGATATTTCTTTCTCAGCCGGGATTGATGCATTTAATGTTGCTGATGTTATTTCCTGTGGAATGTATCCTGCAACAGTTTGTTCTGACATTTTAAAACCGGGTGGTTATGGAAGGCTTAATCAATATATTAGTGAAATTAAGGAATTAAAACCAGAGAAGTATACAGATTTAAATTTGCAAAAACTGAATCAATATGCCGAGCAGGTTTTGCTTGACGACCGATACAAAAAAATAGACTTTCAGGAAACAAATATTAAAACAAAAAGAGAATTAAACACTTTTGACTGTATACAGGCACCCTGTGTGGATACTTGTCCAACTAACCAGGGCATACCTGATTATATGTACCATACAGCCAATGGTGATTTTGACAAGGCACTTGAAGTAATTCAACAAACAAACCCTTTTCCGGCTACTACCGGTATGGTTTGTGACCATATTTGCCAAACAAAATGTACACGTATAAATTATGATAGCTCATTATTAATTAGGGATATAAAACGTTTTGTTACAGAAAATGCAAAGCAAATATCAAATAAGCAAAAACTTCAAGCAAATAATCATAAAGTTGCGATTATTGGTGCCGGGCCATCGGGTTTGTCTTGTGCTTACTTTTTGGCTTTGGCAGGATTTAATACTGATGTATATGAAGCAAAACCAAAACCTGGTGGCATGACTTCTGCTGCTATTCCTGCTTTTCGTTTAACGGATAAAGCCATTGCGGTTGATATTAATCAAATTGAACAGCTCGGAGTAAAAATTCACTATAATAAGAGTGTTGATAAAAGCACATTTGATCAGTTGCAAAAAACAAATGATTTTATTTACATTGCTGCAGGTGCGCAAAAATCAAGAGCGCTTACCATTAAAGGTGCTAATGCAAAAGCTGTGCTTGATCCTCTTGAGTTTTTATATGATGTAAAAGCAGGTAAAACCGCAAACATTGGAAACAATATTGCCATAATTGGTGGAGGAAATACGGCTATGGATGCTGCCCGTACAGCAAACCGAATAATTGGTGATAATGGTAAAGTGAGCATTGTTTACCGGCGTACCATGAAACAAATGCCTGCTAATTTTGTTGAAATACAAGCCGTTTTAGATGAAGGAATTGAAATTATTGAACTTGCAGAGCCTGTTTCAATTAATACTTCAAATGGCAAAATCAAATCTCTTATCTGCAATAAGATGCACTTAGGTGAGAAAGATGAGAGTGGACGGGCAAGACCTGTGAAAATTCCTGATTCAGAGTTTGAAATTGAACTGGATACAATAATACCAGCTGTTGGACAGGATATAGCAATTGACTTTTTATCAGAAAAACAACTAAAAACCAAAGCAAACAGTTTAGAAACCCAAATTCCAAATATTTTTATTGGTGGTGATGCTCTAAATGGTGGATTATCGGCCATTGCAGCAGTTGGTGATGGTAGAAAAACAGCACAGGAAATTATTGATAAAACAGGAATAAACTTTCAGACTCGTCCTGAAAATAAACGTGAAGAAAGTAGCCTAAACAGCTTAATGACAAAAAAATCAGTCAAAACAAAAACAATCGAACTAACTGAAACGGCTCTTTCAGACCGGAAAAATTTCAAATTAATTTCGGCAACACTTACAAAGGAAGAAGCTATTAAAGAGGCTTCACGTTGTTTATTATGTGATGAAGTTTGTAATATCTGTGTTACCGTTTGTCCAAATTTGGCTTTCCATTCGTATGAAATTGAACCTGTTAAATACGAGCTTCCTGAATTGCATGTATTTGATGGTACATTAGAATCAACCAAGGGTAAAATCTTTGAAATAACACAAAAATATCAAATTTTGCATATTGCCGATTGGTGTAATCAATGTGGTAATTGTAATACATTCTGTCCGACTTCAGATGCACCATATGAGGAAAAACCACATTTACATTTAACAAAAGAATCCTTTAATGCTGAAAGCTTAGGATATTTCCTTGAGAAATCTTTAACTGAAGAGACATTACTTTACAAAGAGGACAATTTTTTATATGCTTTAACAGAATCTGCTGACTATTATATCTTTAAAACAGATAGTTTTGAGTTACATCTTGATAAAATAAACTTACAAGCAATAAAGAATAAAATAAAGGAAAAATCGAATTTTAAAATACCTTTGCAGATTGCTGCTGAAATGAGTGTTATTTTAAAAGGCGTACAGTCTTTTTACGGACAATCTCTCTCCAAGTCGCTAAGAGAAAAAAATAATGGGAAATAAACTAATTTAATCATAAAACCTTTGCGACCCTGTGGCTTTGTGTGAAAATAAAATTCTCGCCAAGACGCTAAGTAATGATAAAACAAAGATTATGACAGAAAATGAAATTGCAAAAATAGTTGTAAATATCTGTTATAATATTCATGTAGAATTGGGTCCGGGTTTATTAGAATCGGTTTACGAAGAAATTTTGTATTATGAGCTTCTTCAATTAGGTTTAAAAGTAGAAAGGCAGAAAGCGATACCCGTGATTTGGAAGGGTTTAAATATGAAACAAGGGTTTCGAACAGATTTAATCGTGGAGAATAAAGTAATTATTGAACTAAAGTCTGTTGAAATAATTGCCCCAGTTCATCCAAAACAATTATTAACCTACCTGAAAATTACAGGCTTAAAACTTGGATTACTGATTAACTTTAATGAGAAATTAATAAAAAACGGAATTACTAGAATTGTAAACAATTTATAATCTTTGCGACCTTGCGGCTTTGCGAGAAATAAAAAAAACTATGATAAAACCAATTACAGAAATTACCAACGAAAAAGCATTAGAAAATGCAGTTAAAAGATATCGAGAAAAGGGAATAATCTTACCCACATTTGAGCAACAAAAAAATCCAGATTTAATACCTGGTAAAATTAAAGATCAGTTAAAGAATATTGGTCTTTGGGATTTTAACCCCTTGAACTTGTTCCGTATCACCTGGAAAAACGAGCCAAAAGAATTTGGTGGTTTATATGGCAAGCCTAATTATATTGAATTACCCAAAGAACTTACTGGTGTTGATGCCCGAATTGTATTATTAGTGGGAAAATGGTTTCCAACAGGTTCACATAAAGTTGGTGCAGCTTATGGATGTTTGGCTCCACGAATTACCACAGGTGAGTTTGACCCAAACTTTCATAAAGCGGTTTGGCCTTCTACAGGAAATTATTGTCGTGGTGGAGCTTTTGATTCAAAAATTATGGATACCGAAGCCATAGCAATTTTACCTGAAGAAATGAGTCGTGAACGTTTTGAATGGTTACGTGATGAAGCAGAATCAACCGTTATTGCTACACCGGGAAGTGAATCGAATGTAAAAGAAATTTACGATAAATGTTGGGAATTACGTAGGACAAGAGATGATGTGGTTATTTTTAACCAATC
>JAOZNO010000539.1 GCA_029933755.1 Bacteroidales bacterium
CTTAGCAAAATCTTTTATAGCATCCCTATACATCTGTAAATTTAGTTTTGCTTTTCCCCTAATTAAATATGCGTCTGAGTTATTCTGTTCAGCACTTATATATTTATTTAAATCAGAAATAGCAATTTCATACAGTCCTTTATCAAAATTTATTTTACCTGTTAGGTACGTATTTTTCTGAGCACCAATATTTATTGAAAAACTCAATAAAACAATCAGAAATTTATATTTATTAATAATAATCATATTTTATATGTTGATTGAATAATGAATATTGAACGATAATCAATAAGCATTAATGACTAATATCCAGTAAACTGTTATGATAATAAAATTTCAGAACTACTTTCAGGTTTACTCATTACTTCTCTCCTTTTGATTCAGCATTTCCGGTAAATACATTAATGAACCCGGTAATATTCCTGAGTTCAAGACCTGTTAACCTATATTCCCAAATATCACATACATAATAGTACACTCCACTTGATACTTTTTGATTTGTAATTATATCCCTTCCGTCCCAGTTAATATCAGGATCATCCGTTTTAAACACCAAACTTCCCCATCGATTGTAAATTGTCATTTCAACTTTTTCAATAAACTGATAAGGAAATGGTATAAATAAATCATTTATTCCATCTTCATTTGGAGAAAATGTATTTGGTAAAGAATAATAATCACAGTTATCTACACATACTTTATTTGTATGTGCGCTTTCATTTTGAAATGAATCAACAGCAGATACAATATAACATCCTGCCAAAGCACCTGTAGGATAGTGTGTAAAAGTTGTATCATTCGGGTTATAAATAGTAGTTAACAACTCCATATCTGCATCAAGAGACTGTGAATAATAAATATTATATTCTACAACGTCATTTGCACACGAGTTATTCGGATTTGTCCAAATCAGTTCATTTCTTAAACTATCACAATTATTATAAACATCAAGTTCAGGAGCACAGGACGGAATAGTATCAATGGGCATAGCACATGCTTCTTGTGAAAAATTAATTAAAGGTGAAGGAATAATATCTAAACCATATTTTCCAATTCCTTTCACTTTGTAACAATAAGTTTTTCCATTTACCAAGCCACGATCTATAAATTTTGGTGTATAAACAGTGGTAATAGAATCAAATTCCATACTCTCCGGATTTTGCTTATAAATTACATATTGATAATTTTCCCATGGAACATTTTCTCCTATTTCCAGTTCAATTTCATTATCTCTTCCGTGTAATGTAAGAAAAATGGTAGAAGCTTTTTCAGGTACACCAATTATATTCCAGCTATTAGTTCCCGAATCGTAATTATATAAACCCATTTTATAAATCCTGGGCAATTCTAATGTATTATATAAAGTATCAACATAGGTTGTATCATTAATACCAGGTACAAAGAAAGGGTCAGTAAATCCAGTTCCCCATAAATCGTTTGATGGAAAAATAGTGTATCGATAGGGGCCTGGATTTGCAACAGAGTCGAAATCAATAGGTTTCATCCATGTTAAATGAATAGCTCCATCTGTTTCACTTGTATAAGTTACACTTGTTTCCAAAATTACAGGTACACCCGATGTCAATTCAGTACAAACCTCATATGATGCATAACTTTCTGCACCATCTGCATAGAACGCAACAATCATATAGCAATATTCATAGCCGTGGGTAAGTCCCTCATCATTATTATTATCCAAATACTCTGAATTACTATGCCCTTGTACCGTAGCAATATGCTCAAAACCAATATAAGCAGGCACTCCTAATTCACAATCATCGGGGACAAAATTTTCTTTTCTATTTTTTCGATAAATTTTATAACCAATTACTTCACTACATATACTGGCATCCCAATTTACATAGATTGTATTATTTGTGGGTACTAATTGTACATTTTTAGGTGCAGGCCCAACCACTTCTACTGTAACATTCTGATAATCTGACAATACCTGATCAGGATTATCATCAGTTGCTTTAAAAATTATCATATATGGTTGTTTACGAACGTGTTCACAAATAGTTTGCCAGCTAAAATCAGCATGTACAATCCCCATACCAGTAGCACCTTCCTGAAAGCTTGCCGGACTATTTTCCAGCTCATAAACACCACCTGTAGATGTTAGGGCAATTCGCTCAGTAGCAGTATCTCTGGCTGTTACAGTAAACTGTAGTAAGGAACCAGCTTCAACACAAAATGGACCTATCGGATCAATTTTTGGAGGTTTATTATCGGTTTCAATCACCTCAATTTGCATATCTCTGATTATACTACCAATTTTTACTCCACTACGCCATTCTTCAATTTCAATTGCTATATTATAGATTCCCAAATACACAGGTGAATCCCAAATTAAGTCACCACTTATAGGGTCAACTGTTATATCTACACTTGCTTCAGGCAATCTATAGCTTTCGATAGGCTGTGAATCATTTCCTAAACAAACAGCAAGTTTGTATGAAAGACTATCACCATCCGGATCATAAGCATTTGGATTATGAATAAAAACTAAATCTTTTGCAGCTTTATCAATTGGATAGTTTAACATTACAGGCGTGTTATTTTCACCTAAATTTGGATTAATCTGTAATATCGTTTTTAATGCAAACATTATGTTTACCGAGTTTGGAATATTTCGTACACCTTCATTTCTGTTAGGATCTTCAAAAGTGATAACAAAAGTTCCAGGGCCTGAATAAGTATGTTCTGTTACGTAAGTGTTTTGTTTATACTCATCAGGCAAATACACCTCCTCTTTTCTGGGTACAGTAGTTGAGGTACCATCACCAAAGAATAAATCAATTTCCGGTCGGTCGGCAGGTGCTTTTGTCCAAGTATATGTTATTAATGTAATACGATATCTGTATTGCCCAATTTGCTCATAGGTTATCTCTCCTGCCCTATTATGCGTAGCATAAATTTGCAATACAGTTAATAAAAGTACAGTTAATAAAAATATTTTTTTAGATATAATTTGCATGCTTATTTTAATTTATTGACAAAACCTCTTTTGTTTTATCATTTGTAAACCTAATGGCTTTCTGAAAACTATGATAATTAAAAATCAATAAATTTGTTTGGTCATAATATAAATCCGTCATTAAAGAATTCCATAGTTCAAAATGAACACTATCCCCTTTATATTTATAGATATAATGCAGCCATATTGCTTTTTCTTTTAATTCTAAATGAGTAAATTTTAATCTTGAAACAGTATAATCCTTATTATCCACAACAATTTTAAAATGCTCTAAAATATATTTTGATACTATTTTATCATAACCATCAGGTTTATGGCCATTTTCAAGATTTAAAAATACATTATATTTTTTGTCTATAATTCGATCAAAATCATCAGCAAAAATTTTGAATAATATATTAAATTGTTTTTTGTCTGTATTATACTCTACACTCGTGAATGAAACATGAACAGGATGAAAATTAGCTGATTTTTCTTCAAAATCCCCATTACCTGATGATAGAGTTCCAAAAACGACAAACAAAATAAACGTTAAACCATTCATCAATAATTATTTAACCACAATATCAAAATAGATATCAAGTGTTAAATTTATGAAAATTATTTTAAACATATCACCAATAGCTGTTAATAATAGTTAAGGCGACCTTACAATGTTTTAAAATACAGAAAAATATTTAGTCAAATTAATT
>JAOZNO010000540.1 GCA_029933755.1 Bacteroidales bacterium
CAAAAGTACTTGTCTTAAATTAATTCTGAAATATGTACTTAATGGGGTGTTTACCTTTAAAAACGATATTGTGTTTAAATACATCTCCACTTTTTCGCTGCCAGGCATGCGCATGTAAACCATTATTAATCAATATATTGTTTTGTGCAATTCTTCCATAACCCTCTCGTAGTTTCAAGCCCCCGTTTAATAACAAGTTGTTATAAATGTAATAGTTTGATGATCCATCATCCAAATCAACATCCCAACCATGGTCGCAACGCCAACGGCTATTCCTGATAATTGTTGGTTCCAAAATGTCAAGATAGGGTAAGTTTGGGTTTTTGGCTACTTCCCGGTTAACTTTTGAAGTGTTTGGATCCCAGAAACGATCACGTCCCCAGGAATTAAAACTTCCATGATCGCCCGTTTCCAACACGGTATTAAACACATCACAATATTCAATAATATGCCCGCCAAATGTGCCTTCGCTAATATTAATACCTGCACGTGGTACATCATAAATAGAACAATGCGATACTGTTATTCTAAAGGACATAGAAATCTGTACCGGGGCTGTTTGTTTTTCATCTCTGCCCGTTTTCGTAATAATACAATCCGATACAATACAGTTGGCAGGGAAATTATCACCAATAGAACCCGGTGTTAAATCCATGTTTTTATAATCCTGTGGCCCATAGCGAAATATTGGGTTGCGAACAGATTTGGGATCACCAACAAAAGCAATACCATTAGCACCACTATGATGTATGTAGCAACCAATAATATTAATATGGCGATTGAAATTATTCACAAAAATACTGTTTCCACCAAGCTGGTCAAATTCACAATTGATAACAGAACAGTTTTCAGCACCATTGTAAAAAACAGCGCCGCCACGATATACCGTCCAGTCTGAACGTAATAAAGGCTCTTTATTATCCATGAAAACCCTTGCTGTGTGTTTAAAAGTTAAGCCTTGCAAGTGAATATGTTGTACCGATTTTTCTTTTGTGCCATTAAATTCGAATAAATGACGAAGACTTACAATTTCAACTTTAGCTGTTTTAATGTCAAAATCTTTTCTGGGATAGTAATACAAGAGTGACTCCTCCTTATTATAATACCATTCACCCGGTGCATCCAGTTCTTCAAAAACATTTTCAATAAAGCGATATTTTTTGTGCATTTTATCGGGTCGATTATTCTGCCATCCTCCTTCAAGTTTTAATTTGCTTTCTCCTTTTTTACCTGTAACTAACCAATGCATATCGCCCCATAATGATCTATGCATAGCATGCAGATATGCACCTTTAGGGTTTTTCCACTGAGCAACTTTTTCTTTTGCTAACGCATCGGTAGCAGCATCAGCCTTTGCATCATGACTAAGTACCCAGCGATCAAATACATTTTTCCCGGGTATGGAATTTGGATAACGAGCCATTGTTTCTCGTTTGTTATCAATGAACAACTGATCAATATCAAAGCCATTTGGAATATCACATACAAAAATCTCGTTTTTATAAGTTGTCCATTTAACATTCAGATGTTTACCTCCACTAATTATTGCTTTGCCTTCATTTACTGCTTTATAATATATCGGAAACTTTTTGGTGCCACTGTCTTTACTCGTAAACTTAATGGTTTTGTCTAAATAATAGATTCCATCATTTAAGTATATAGTAAGCGATTCCTTGCCGGCATATTGCTGAGCCATTTTACGGGCATCGTCAATAGAATGAAAAGGGTAGTTGATTGATCCGTTCGCCTTTTCAGTTCCGCCAGGCGTAACATAAATTTCTTTAGCTGATCCTACTATAGAATACGCCAAGACCAATAATAATAGTGAAATATTTTTCATGAAATTTAGATAACTTTTTTAATTACTAATTGTCTTTTTTTGCAAACACCAATGTTACATTGCTAAACGGTTAAATTGTTATATGGCTGTTTCCAAACAATTTAACAATAATTATTAATTAATTACCAACCAGGTATATGAATTAGCCGGAATTTTCACATCAATTGTTATGGAATAATCACGTGCTAACTTATATTTTTTTGAGTCTCCTTCTTTTTCTTTTACTATAGCAGTTTCAATTAATCCGGTATAATAAAGTGGTAACTTAATTTCACGAAGCATATCCTTATCTGTTGGGTTAAAAAGCATAGCAAATCCTTTTTCCTTCAAACTGGGGTTTACATGCATAAAACCATCCCAGTCTTTCCCGGAAGGACGCCTCAAATGTATCATGTCACTGTTTAAAATTTTACGATATTTTTTATACCAGCTAATTACATTGCTTACCAGTTTTTTTGTTTCAGGTGCATCGTATAATCTTGGTCCGCGGTAACACGCTTGCACCCCCGAGCCATAATTTTGCATCATTTGATTTTCATAATCCCTCAAATGCTTTTTTAACGGCTCCATAGTAGCGGCATCTCCTCCTCCGTGATATTGGGTAAGTGGCACAAAAGTCCAACACATAGATGGTATTCTGTCCCACAATCCATCATAAATGTTTGTACGTCCTAAAACCAGCTGCCTGTCTCTTGGAAGTGACCAGTTTACCTCTCTATAACCAATTCCTGTTTTATTTGTACCTGAATTCACGTAGAAATCGGGTACATTCATATAAATTCCTTTGGAACGCATCCACTTGTACAAATCCTGAATTTGAGCATATTGTTTCCATTGTGAATCACCTAAACCATTATGATGTGCATGAGTTGTTGAAGCGCATACATTACCGGGATACGAGCCATCGTTTTCAAAAACACGCATTCCTGTTTTATCAAAGAATTTTTTTATTTTTCTAAAATAATCATATCCCCATTCGCTGGACAAACACGGCGACGAACCAAATATCATTCCACCACGTTTTCCTGTTTTAGGATTTATCACATCAACTTTATCACTAATCCATCTGCTTGAAAGTAGTGAATAACCGCCAAGTTCAATACCTTTTGATTTAGCATATTCTACTAATTCCCTGTATTTTTTGTAATAGGATTCTGATTCTTTTTCCATATTTAAACTGCTGCCAAAACTTAAAATAATCATTTCATATCCTACTTCTGCACATTGGTCAACTGCGGCTTTTATTGTTTTTGGTTTTGATGATGTGAGGTGCAAAAAAATAGGGTTTTCTGTAGTCCATGGTGAAATAGTCCGGTACATTTTTCTGATAAACATTCCTCTTCGTTCTTTATCACGAGTGTCCATAGGGGTTTCCCAAACCCTGAAAGTAGTCAAGGATTCACCAACGGGGATAGCCGTTTCAGGACCAAGTGGTGGTTTTACTTCCAGTAAACAAGGCAATTCTAGCGGATAATTTGTTTGGGAAGTATAGCGTGGGTCTTTTTCCCAGTAAGTAGTATGATCAGAGTTTTTTTGCTGCATCCCACCAAAAGCATAATCCGTTTCAATATGTATGTTGGGTTTTACAAAATAATCGGGTGTTCCTACCAGACTTTCACCTTCAACCATGGCAAGCTGTTCCAGCTTAAAAGAGTTTAACTTAACCAGCAAATCACTTTTATTGATTATTTCAATCCATTTACTTAATGTTGGGATTCCATCGTACAAAGCAAAATGAACTTTTACAACAATATCATTTTTTGACAGAGTAAAAATTAATTCTTTCCCGCTTGGCATTTTATCATTTCCTGCCCAGCGTACTCTTT
>JAOZNO010000541.1 GCA_029933755.1 Bacteroidales bacterium
TAGCATTACTTTTTAATATCTAATTTACTAAAGTTTCACACTAGATAAAAATAAGATTAATTATCTATTATACAGTTATTTATATCGGCTTAAATTCTATGCATAGCTTTGTGGGATTTTTGCGCTACTTTGCGGAATAGCTATTACGCATAGTTTCACAAAGAATATACAAAGATACACAAAGAACGTTTTGCATAAAAAATAATGTTTTAAAGCTTAGTTATCAGGAATATATAGTGGCGTACATGTCTGTAAATCATTAAATATTAAAGACCTAAACATACATGCGAAACAACAGTAATTTAGCAGTTTTAGTCTATACGATAATAATTCAGATTTGTCAAGTTTTTGAAAGTCCGTACATTATCTACAAACTGACAATTGTCGAATATAGTCAGTTAATCTTTTCATTTAAATAATTGCGTTAAATCACTGGATTAAAACATTATTGATCTATCGACTGCTAAAATGTCAGTTGCTAAAATATAGTATATGGAGCTTATTTTTTCCTTTTTAATCGTTACTTTTATTTTGATGTTTGTAATTGCAGGCGGTACTTTTCTAATAGAAAAAGAAAAACGACCTGCGCTTTTCTCTTTTCTATTTTCATTAATATTTATTATTCTCTTGATTCTTTTTAGCTATTTTGATAGTAGTGAAAAAATATTTTTTGGATATGGCTTTGTAGGTACTTTCATATTTATCTTTATTTTACTAATTATTCCTTTTAAGAATAAGCATCATCTAAAGCCCGGAGTTGTTACCAAACAGTTTGATGAACGGAATGTAATGTTTTCAAGGAATGAGCTAATACCAGGAACTGAAAAGTTTAATGATTATTATAAAAGAAATCCCGATAAAAAAGTTCTGGATGACAAATTCAGAGAAAAACCAGGTTTACTTTCAAAAAATGCAAGTAAATATCATCCCTTCAAATTTGCCAGTGCTGAAGCTAATTTTAGGACAGTTGAAGCTTTTGTTCCGTTTATTAATGAAAATTTAAGCCAGGAAAAGCAAGCAATAAATCCAAAAGAGATATCTAATTTTATTAAGAGTTGGGCAAAACAAATTGGAGCGATAAGTGTTGGTATAACTAAATTAAAAGAACATCATTTGTATAGTACTAAAGGCAGGGGCAAGGACTACGGTAAAAAAAATATTCAGAATCATTCATTTGCAATAGCTTTTACGGTAGAAATGGATAAAGAAATGCTTGATTTAGCCCCGGAAGCTGATGCAATAATGGAATCCTCACAACAGTATTTGGTATCAGCGAACATTGCTATTCAGATTGCTCTTTTTATTAGAAACCAGGGTTATTCAGCACGTCCTCATTTTGATGGTAATTACCAGTTAATTTGTCCGGTTGTAGCAAAAGATGCGGGTTTAGGTGAGTTTGGCAGAATGGGTTTATTAATGACACCAGAACTTGGTCCCAGGGTAAGAATTGCAGTAGTAACAACAGACTTACCATTGATTACTGATGATAATAAATACGAAGCAAGTGTTACAGACTTTTGTGCAATCTGTAAAAAATGTGCTGATAATTGTCCTACCCGTGCGATTTCATTTGAAAACATGAAAGAAATTGATGGTGTTTTGCGATGGAAAATAAACCACGAAGCATGTTTTACCTACTGGAATACAACAGGAACTGATTGTGGAAAATGCATTCAGGTTTGCCCTTATGCACACCCCAATAACTTAATGCATAACTTGGTACGTAAAGGAATTAAAAATTCAAATCTATTTGGAAAATTTGCACTGCAAATGGACGATCTATTTTATGGAAGAAAACCAGAGAATAAAAATCGAAAATCACCTATAATATAGCAGTTTTCGTATTCTTACTAAAATTCAAATATTAAAAAATAAGGTAAATGGGCAATACATATATTGAAGATCAAGAATTTAAAAATGTTGATTTTTCAGTGAATAAAATGACCGCAGATGAGTATGATAATTGTACTTTTATCAATTGCATTTTTGCAAAAACAAATTTATCGAATATTAGTTTTGCAGACTGCGTATTTGATAACTGTGACTTGAGTATGTCAAAGCTTACAAACACCACATTAAGAGATGTCAGGTTTAAGGCATGTAAAATGTTGGGCTTGCATTTTGAAGACAGTAATCCTTTTTTATTTTCCGTAAATTTTGAAAGTTGTCAGCTAAGTTTATCTTCATTTTACAAGTGTACTATTAAAAATATGAGTTTTAACGAATGCCGGCTCAACGAAGTTAATTTTACAGAATCAGATTTAAACAGTTCCGTATTTAATGAATGTGACTTAACAGGAGCGATATTCGAAAATACTGTATTAGAAAAAGTTGACTTCAGAACATCCTATAACTTTTCAATTGATCCGGAAAATAATCGGATTGCAAAAGCAAAATTCTCCCAGGCAGGAATTGCAGGTTTACTGGATAAATATGATATCGAAATTGAATAATAATCCTAGTGGTAAGTCAAGCCTCATATTTCAGGTCAGATAATAACTTTTAAGCGGATAAAAACCGCTAAAAAGTAAGATATAATCGAGCTTTTAGCGGTTCGCACCGCTTAAAGATTAGGTTTAGATCAAACTCTGAACCTTGACTTAACACTTGTATTAAATTACATTAAATTATAGCCTAAGTTCAGAAATTAATATATTTTTGCGTCCTCAAAAAAACAATAACTTAATAATTATAAATTTAACAAAATGAGAAAAATATTACTTGGATTACTTGTGGTATTTGCTGTAACAGCAAATGCTCAAAACGAAGAAAAAAGTTTAATCACAGAATCAGGCAATGCAAAAATTCAGAAAGGAAAAATATTTGTAGGCGGAATGCTAGGTTTCAATACATCAGGAGGTTCAACATCAACAATTAACGGAGGTACGACCACCGAAACAGAAGGCGTTTCTACATTTGGTTTTAGACTTATTCCTCAAGCCGCTTTTATGATAACTGATAATATTGGAGCAGGTATGGGTTTAGGTTATAATTATTCTAAAACAACTACTCCTGATTTTTTTGATAATGGTAATGCCCAGTTTGAACAAGTTGAAACAGCAGGTACTTTTATTATTTCACCATTTGCAAGGTATTACAAAGGCTTAGGAGATAAATTCTATCTTTTTGGAGAACTTACAATCCCAATAGGACTTAGTAATAATAAGCAATTAATGTGGAACGACCAATTTGATGGAACAACAGATTACGACGGAGAAATATCTTCTACCTATATTGGTGTTGATTTAGGACTTGGTGCCAACTACTTTGTAAGTGACAATGTTGCTTTAGAACTAATGTTTAATATATTTGGTGCAAATTATACATCTAATAAAAACACAGATTTAGATGATAATGGTGATGGTACAATTAGAAAAACTTCTAGTTTTGGATTAAATGCTGATTCAAACAATTTATTGAATTTTTCATCATTAACTATTGGAATAAAAGTATTCTTGTAGAAACAAATTATGATATATTATTCTCGAGTCATTAAAGATTCTATAAAAGCATTCTATTTACTTTGGATGCTTTTTTTACATTTATCGGTTAAAAGTTATTAAGCTGACAAAAATAATTAGAGTGCGTTCATAAAGTTAGCGTTTATGTATTTGTTTATGCGTTTTACTATTTTGAAGTGTGAACAGTCTTCAGTTCTCAGTAAGC
>JAOZNO010000023.1 GCA_029933755.1 Bacteroidales bacterium
TTGAACCTTTTTCATTTTCTGCACCACAAACCGGACAAATATATCCCTGATTTTTAGAATTGTTATCAATAACTAATTCGTTGCAATTTGGGCAAATTAAATCTTGCTCATCTATTATTTCGTTACATTTAGGGCAGCTTGTCGTCATAATGTTAATGGGAAAAGCATAAATAAAGATTATGATAAGTGTAAGCCTAGTGTTATGTCAAGTGTAATTTGATGGTAAATCGGCTTAACTTTTTAGCGGTTCTAAACCGCTTAAAAGTTTTTTCTGTGATATTTTAACTTTGACATAACACTAGTGTTATGTCAAATATGGTATTTTAGATACAACTTTATCCGTCTGGCCGCTCCGAGCGGTCTGACGGGTTTGCATACGTTCGCCTTACCCGAACTTTTTCACTTGGCTTGACACTAGATCGCTTATAGCTTTGTTTAATGAAAGAAAGCGACAATAAAGATTATAATAAGTATAAAACTAATTTTATTCTACTTGCTTATACTGGTGACTTGAAAATCATCAAAATAGCTTACGGCATCTGCTTTAGTCCAAAGGCCAACTTTACCTGCATTTGTAAAGGTTTCATCTTCAACCTGAAATAGTTCTTTGTCATTCAGATAAACGGTAAACATGTTATCCACAACTGTTAATCTCAAATTGTTCCAACCACTGCCAAGAGTTTCTACATCAACTCCATAAGTTCTACCTTTGCCTAAAACTGGTAAATCTGTTCTTTTTCCATTTTCCATTTTGTACAGTACCACGTTATCTTCCAGCGGATTGGCACGAACAATATAATGATTGTTGGCATCAATAAATCTCCAAACAAAACCACCGCCCTGGTCTCTTTTTCCTTTAACGCCTTTAATTTTAACTTTTAGTTCCACATTTTTTACCTTAAAAGCATCATACACAATTTCGTTGAAATGACCGCTCACATTTTCTTCTGACAATTGGGCTAAAACTTTATTTCCTCCATCATCTACAATTCTCCAATCTGTTGTGTCACTAACTCCGGTAAAATATTGTGTCCAACCAGTTGGGATTTTGCCTGTCTCATCATTATTAAATGTGAAAGTTGTGTCAATAGGAGATTCCTGTACAAGTTCTTTGGACTCACTAATTTTTTCATTTGTTGAATTCGAGTTGTTGTTTGTTGTCTGATTACAGCTTATGAGTAAAATAATACTCAAAGAGACTACACTTAATACATTCATGATTTTTCTTTTTAAATTAATACTCTAAAAAATACTTTGTGAATTTATTTTCTGATTTTTTTATTTGTTCCACGGTTCCTGTTTCTTCAATCTTGCCATTGTTTAACACTACTATTTTATCTGCTATCACAAATGCTTCTTTATGGTCATGGGTGACATAGATAATGCTTAGCTCAAAATTTTGTTTTAGATTTTTGATGTGTTCCAACATTTTTCTTTTCAGTTTTACGTCGAGGTTGGCAAGGGGTTCGTCCATTAGCAAAATCTTTGGTTTAAGAACCAGTGATCTTGAAATTGCTACTAATTGTTTTTGTCCACCTGATAATTGATGTGGATATTTATCAGCATGTTCCTGTAAGTCAAAAAACTCTAGCATTTTAAATACAGTATCTCTTACACCCTTTTCTTTTCGTTCATTTAAACCAAAAGCAATGTTTTTATAGATTGTAAAATGTGGCCAAAGGGCTAAGTCCTGAAAAATAAAACCGATGTTCCGTTGATGTGGAGGGATAAGGATTTGTTTGTTTTTTGTAAGAATTTTATTCTCAATAATAATTTGCCCGTTTGTAGGGGTTTCCAAACCTGCAATAAGTCGCAATATAGTAGTTTTTCCACAACCGGAACTGCCAAGTAAACAACTTAGCTGTTTCGCTTTAAACTCTAAAGTTAAATCGTGAAGCACTGATTTATTCCCGTAAGAGTGTGTTATGTTTTTAAGTTCTATTAGTGGAGTATTGGTCATTAGATATTCAATATTGTTTTGTTAAGAGAATTTTTTTTAAGTTCTATTTGTTGTTAAAACCTTTACTAAATAGATTCATGGTAAAATAAAAGCTTATAATGAGTAACAAAGTTATAGAAAATATAATTAGGGTCATTGAGCTTGTAAGCGACTGAGTTGCATTTGCCATTATCGTAAAAACCTTGATGGGCATAATTTCTGTTCCGGGTGGATATAGCATAATGGTGGTTCCTAATTCGCCAAGGCTAAAAATAAAGCTGATAATAAAGGCAACAAAGAGTGTAGGAGTAATCAAAGGTATTAAAATTTTTTGTAAGCGTGTAAAAGCTGTAATGCCTTCAATTTGTGCCGCTTCATCAAACGAGTTAGGAATTTGTTTGATTGCATTCTCAATTAACTTGGCTGAGATAAATGAGAATTTCCCTACATATGCAATTATTATAATAGCATAACTTGAGTAAATAAAATCAAGCATTGCTTGATTATAGAATTTGATAAAACTAATACCAAGAATTATCGAGGGAATTGCAAAAATAATAAGTAGAATCCAGTCAAAAGACTTATTGGTTTTTGCTCCACCCTGCCTGACAGAGTGGTATGCTGCTGTAAAACCAACAAAAACAATAATTAATGCAGATAAAAATGCTAATCCTACTGAATTGCTGAAAGTGGGTAATAATAATTCAAATGCCTGAACAAATTTGCTTGTTCCATCTTTAAACGATTGAATAAACAGAATCAAAAAAGGGGAAATAATCGTGATAAAAAACCAGGCAAATAGGAATAAAAGGCTTAATATGTTAATGCTTTTTAAATTGTACAATTTGTTATTTGTTCCCTTTTCGCTAACAGAAAGGAATGGTGCATTGGCAATGTGTTTTCTTTCAGCAAGCAAGAGTAGAACACAAATCAGGATTAGTAAGGTGGATTGTAAAATAGCAAGAGAATGATTGTAAAATGCAGAAAATTGTGTAAATATTTCGGTAGTAAAAACGTTTACTCCAAAAAATGCCGGAACAGAAAACTCAGAGATACTAAAAATGAAAACAAGAACAAAGGAACTTATTAATGCTGGTTTTATAAGGGGCAGAATAATTTTAAAAATTACTCTGCGAAAATTGGTAATTATAAAGCCAGATTCTTCCAACTGTGTATTAATATTTGCTAAAGCACTACCGACTATGAGCATTGATAAAGGTGTGAAAACACTAATTAATACTAGTATTACACCAATGTATGAATATATAAAACTTGTGTTATTGATAAAAAAATAAAAGAAGTCTTTCCAGGCAACTGCTAAAATATAAGGTGAAATAAATAAGGGAATTAATAGTGAAATTTTGAAAAAAACACGAAACTGTACATTCGTTTTGTAGAGTATAAACCCTAATATTGTCCCAAATAATGTAGCGAAAAAAGCGACAGAAAAAGCAATGAGACCGCTTTTTGCTAAAAGTAGAAATGTTTCTTTGTCTAACAGTTGTAAATTATCACTAAGTGAACCTTCTATAAAAAGAGCTGTTACAAGTGTATATATAAAAGGAATTACTATGAAAAAGCCAAAAGATAAATACGTAATCGTGTATAAAGGATGTTTTATTAGTTTTTTACCCATTCTTTCAGATAATTTTGAATTTTTTCTAATTTTTGTGAAGTCTTTTCATAATCTATTTTCATCGGAATAATATTATCTAAGGAAGGAATGTCTTTAGGTATTTCTACACCCTTGTGTAAAGGCATCTGAGCACAGGACTTTGCCAGTTTTGCTTCAGTTTCTTTGCTTAAAAGATAATCTATTAATTTTTTACCATTTTTAGAATGGCGGGAATTTTTTATCAAATTAACCGTATTAGGCATTATCAGACTACCAATTCCTTGCTGGTCTAAAAATACAATACCAATATTTGCGCCTTCTTTTATAGCTTCATACGCATCATCTGTGTCCGTAAGACCACAGGAAACTTCTCCCTGTACCACCCTTTTTTTTACATCTCCGTTGCTGGTGGCAATAATCACTTCATTGTTTTTCAAATCTGTTAAAAACTGCTTTGCCTTTTCATCACCTATCGCAATAAATAATGCAGAAATATGAAAGGTTGTAGTGCCAAATAAAGGGTTTGCAATTGCAACATTGCCTCTATATTGTTCTTTAATTAAGTCTAAAATTGATTTTGGAACATCAGCCTCTTCTAACAAATCCTTATTATAAATCAGCACTCTTGCCCTTGCCGAAAAACCTGTCCAGTTATGCTCCGGGTCTTTAAATACCATCGCAATATCATCAGCTACGGCTGACTGATATGAGGACGTAATACTTTTGTTTTTCAGTACAATAGTTCTTACCGGGTCGCCACTCCAAAACACATCGCATTGTGGATTGTCTTTTTCTGCAATCAGGCGGTTTAGAACTCCTGTTGATTTTGTTTCTTCGGTGTCATAAACTGCTTTAACTGTAATTCCTGTTTCTTTTTCAAAACCTTTTAAAATTGGTTCTGAAAATATCTGGTCAACACTTGTATAAACAACTACTATATTGGAGTTGCTGTTACAACTAATTGTAATTAGTACAATAAATAATGCAATTATTATAGAAAGTTTCTTCATATGATTATATTCAAATTATTTTTGTTTTATTCTATTCTATTTTTTAAAACACATCAATAAAAAAGTTGTGAGAACGTGTGTAAGTTAAAATTTCCTTACTGCTCTTTTTTTCATTTGTTGAACAGGAACGCTCATATCTTTAGGGTATTTAATTGAGAATGAGAGGCGTAACTTTTTGCTCTGTCCTGCTTGTAGTATAAAACGCCATTTTAATTTCCCTGTTTCTGCATTCATCTCAGCACCTGATATTTCCAATACTTTTACTTCAATTTCGCTATTTTGTGATATCGGTATTTGATCAATTAGTTCAATGTCGATAGGGATATTACGGTTATTTTTTGCAACCAGCTCATAAGCTAAGTTCTCTTTTAACTTGGAGCCCATTAACTGTTTGCTACTGTATTTTTTTAGTTTTGTACGTGTAACCAGTATCTTTTCATCACGACCAAGTGATAAATCAAGTGTGTCTTTTACATTTCTTGTTTTTATTAATGACTGGCCAAGGTACGTGCCTTTAAAATAAACATTAGCAAAGCCATCAACCATGCTTAAATCCTGCCAGCCAGTTATTCTACCTAACAAAAAAACACCTTTGTCAAGCTTTGTAACTGCAAAATGTTTATATGTCGCATCAAGTGTATGCCTGTTTATTTCAATTAGATAAGGCTTATCATCAGCAGGAATACTATATTTTGACTGAATAATAAATTCGGTACTTAATTCAGGAATGTCAATTTCGGTAAAACTAATATCATCATCCATCTCCTCACTCAGTTCATCTTCATCTATATCTTCAATCATTATATTTTGCATATAGCCTTCATTCCTTTGAATGAAAGATTTATTTGCTGAAAAATAATTAAGATACCAGGGCTTTAAAATTGGTTTGGTAATGCTTAGACTTGGATCGGCAGTTGATAGTTTAATGTTGATGTTTTCCCATGGAATAGCTGTGTTGTTAAAGACTTTTGCTCGGTAAGTAAGCTCAATTGGTTTACTTAAATCTATTGCTTTTATTTCGTAACCCGGAACCCAGCCCGCATTAGAAACAAGGTATTTTAAGGTGAACTTTACCTTTGTGTTTTGTGCTGTTGAAACCAATATAGATACCTCTGTTTTTGTGTCAGATGATCTGGCGTTTACTTCCTTAAGTTCCCTCCTGATTCTTTGTAAAGATGTGTTTATCTTACTAATCTCAAAATTAAGTAAGGTAATTTTTTTATTTATCTCATATATTCGTTCTCTGTAAAAGTCAGCTGCCTGCTTTAATTCAGAAATGGGTACACCATTCGTACTGCCGCCAATAGAATTGTTTTTTAATAGCAGTTCTTTTTCAATTTTGTATGCACCTAATTCATCAGAAATACCCTGTTTTTTGTAATCAAGTTGTTTTAGCGAATCTTTCAGGTTTTTAATTAAGGGTAATTCTTTTGATTTTGTTAGATAATTAATTTTTGAAGACATTCTTAATACTGACAACTCTTTATCTGAAGAAATTCGAATACTTTTGGGATTCAGTTTTGATGATAAATTTTTGAAGATAAGCATGTTATTGCCCTTGACAATGTCTATAGTTACTATCCGCTGTAGTTCAGCTCCGGTAAGGTAGATCGTTGCCGAATTAACCTTTGAATTAACTTCAACTAGCTTAATTTCCTGGGCATTTATAAAAAGGACAAAAAGAAAGCTGGAACTAAGTGTGAAAAATAATTGTTTCATCTGTTTATATTTAATTGTTTTTTAATGGCCAGATGGAACATCCGAATTTTGTAACCGACACATTCGAAAGGAATTATGTTCAATAATCATCCCCGTATGTGTTTATTGTTAATCATGGATGTTTCATCTCTTTTGGTTTTTAAATTTTTAATTATTTGCCAGTTAAAGTAAAATGCGAAATAGTTAGCACCAAAGAATATCTAAATCTGAGCACAAATAATATTAGTTGTATTTATTAAAAAACGCTGCTGATTGAAATCTGCGATTTGTTAATGAGATTTTTCATTGTCAAATTTATGTTTTGCCAAAGCAAATTCAACGGTTACACCTAATGTCGATTTGTAAACAGGCTTCATCAAAAAGCCATAGGTGTTTTTGTAAGTTGCTGATTGTATGGTTAACTCCTCAATATCACTGGTTACAAAAATAATAGGAATATTAAACAGTTCATGAATTTTTTTAGAGGTTTCTATTCCATTCAAATCACCCTCAAGATGAATGTCCATTAAAATTACATCCGGTTTATTCACTTTGCAAATATCAATAGCCTCTTTACCCGTTTGGGAAATACCAATAAGTTCATAATTTAATTGTGTGATAAACATCTCAAAAATAGTACAGAGCATTTTGTCATCTTCAACAATCAGAATTTTTTTTGCCACAATAGTTTTGTTTTAATAATGATTTTTATCAGTATTTTAGTAAATATCTGAAATATAGGGATAAAAATAGTAAAATTTTATGAAATTTGCATAAATTTAAAAAATCATAAAAAAAAGCAAGCTTAAGTTTGTTAAAATATGATGATTAAATTTTACAGTAATCTTGAAAAACTACTTCAATAAACTACTTGTTGAAACTTTATGTTTCTGATTTAGAGTCTATTGTCGCAGAGAGTCTGCTCGATAAGGCTCTAGTTCAATATTTAACGAAAGTTTATAATGAATCTTGTTATTGATATAGGAAATACATTTATGAAGGTTTTTCTTTTTGAGGGGAAAAAAATAAATTTTTCTCAGAAAATTAAATCTAAGCAAAAAAATAAAATTTTCAGTATGCTTAATCTGGAAGAAAAGATTGAAAATACGATAATTTCTTCGGTAATTGAATTGGATCGTGGGTTTTACGGACAATTAAAAAGTATATGTAATAATTTGGTGATTTTAGATGAGTTTACCAGTTTGCCCATAGTGAATAAATATGAATCAGCTGCAACATTAGGTAAAGATAGAATAGCCGCTGCGGTTGGAGCATATACTATTTTTCCCGAAACCAACGTTTTAGCTATTGATGCAGGAACGGCATTAACATTTGAATTCGTTTCTGATAAAGGAGCGTATCTTGGTGGAAATATCTCGCCTGGATTATCGATGAGGTTTAAATCATTAAATCATTATACAAATAAACTACCATTAATTACTAAAAATGAAAATTTTCCATTATTGGGAAAAAATACTGAAGAGGCTATTGTAGCTGGTGTACAGAATGGAATAATATTTGAGATTGATCGTTATGTAGAGGAATTAGAGAAAGAATTCAGTGATTTAAAAGTTATTTTAACAGGTGGAGACAGTTTTTTCTTTGAGCATAAGTTAAAAAGTCCCATATTTGCAGAACTTTTTTTGACAGCAATTGGATTAAATACAATACTAGAATATAATGTTAAGAATATATAAACAAATAACAGGCATAGCCTTTTTTATAACGATTACCGTTTCAGCATTTGGTCAGAGCACCAATTCTCCATATTCAATGTATGGTGTTGGTGAAATGGGGGATACTGATTTTGGTAGAAGCAAGGCAATGGGCGGTGTTGCTACACCTCTTTACTCTCCTTTTCACTTAAATCCTGAGAATCCGGCATCTTATACTGCCCTTGGAATGAATTCTTTCATCCTTGAAATTGGTGCAACTGCCAAGTATCTTTCTTTAAGAGCAGAAGATATTTCTTATGATGAATTTAATGGGAACTTTAGTTATCTAGCCATTGGTTTTCCAATTACAAAATGGCTGAAATCAGGATTGGGACTTATGCCTCTTACCAGTATAGGCTATGATGTTATGCAACAAGCAGAAGATGAGTATGATGGTAATATGGTGATTACTAATTATCGTGGAGAGGGTGGGATTACTAACTTTTATTTTGATAATTCAGTTCAAATTTTAAAATCTCTTTCTGTAGGTTTTAAACTTTCTTACCTGTTTGGTCCATTGCTGAAAAATACAATTAGTACAAGTTTCAATGATAATTCATCAACTTCTATAAATAGGCAGGATAAAGCAAATGTTAGTTCTTTTGCTTATAGGGGTGGATTACATTTTCATAAAAAACTATCAGAAAAAATATATACAAATATTGGTGTAAGCTATGGCTTTAATTCAGATTTAGAGGCAACAAACAGATTGTTTATTACAAATACAGTTTCACGAACTAATGGTTCATTTGTTGATACAATAGCAGATCAGGTTATTAATGTTGGAGTGCTTGAGATTCCACAATCTTATTCTGTTGGAGCTACGGTCTTAATTGATAGAAAAATTGAATTAGGTGTAGATTATTCTATGTCTATGTGGTCAACATCAAACTATTTTGATGATGATCCGAATTTTGCAGATGCTGAAAAATTTGCTTTTGGTGCTGAATATATACCTGAATACTCTTCGCTTTCTTTTGCGAAAATTGTTCGTTATCGTGTGGGTACTAATTTTTCAAAGTCTTATTTAACATATGAAGGTGAGCAACTTGAAAGTTATGGCTTTTCATTTGGATTAGGTATTCCTCTAAAAAGAACACAGTCTGTAATGAATTTTGCATTTGGTTATAAAAAAAGATATTTACCTAGCATAGAGGCTCTTACTGAGCATCATTATACGTTTCAGCTTAATATGAGTTTACATGCCGTTTGGTTTAAGAAAAGAGTTTGGGAATAAAATTAATATATTTCCGTTATTTATTAAGGGAATATTAATTGAATATCGTATGTAATAAGCATTATTAAAAAAGTTATTACGCTATAATGACAACTATTTTAATTGTTTAGCTCTTTAAATAAGAGCAAAGCTTATACGATAATAATTTATAAATTAAAAAGTAATAGTATGAAAAAGAGATTAGTGTCGTTGATGATTGTATTCGTTTTATTTATGAGCGTAAAATTGATGGCTCAAACACCTGAGGAGCTATTTAATGGAGCTTTTCCAAAGTTTGGAAATGAAATTAATTGCTCAGATGAAAAAGAAAGTTTGAATACAGAAGAAGTGACTGAATTTAGGAATGAATTAAAAAGACTGTCAGAGGCTGAAGATGATTTAATTGCTTTTAATGCTGGTGCACTTACAGAAGAAAACTTTAATGTTTTTACAAACAAAGATCTGAAAAAAGCAGATACTGAAAAACTTCTGGCTTTAATAACTGATAAAAGGGGAAATATTATTGCGTATATGGGTACCTTAACAAAGTATGGTGCTGACGAAATGGAGTGTAAGCAAAGTATTGCTCTTTTTAATGATGCAATGAAGCGTAAGAATTATGATGATGCATATGTGAACTGGAATTTCTTGTTTCATTACTATCCAATGTCAACAAAAAGTACATATTCAAAAGGAAGTCCTTTATTTAACTATAAATATAATAAAGCACCCAAAGAAGAAAAGTCGTTATGGGTTGATACTTTAATGATGATTTACGATCAAAGAATAAAGTATTTTGGTAAAGATAAAAAATATCCAACTGGATTTATTTTAGGCAGAAAAGGACGAGATTTGTTAAAATACCGTAAAAATAATGTGGAAGAAGCCTATGGTTATTTAAAGGAGTCAGTAAAATTACAAGGTGTTAATTCTGAAGATGCAGTTTTATTAACTTATATGCAAGCAACTGAAGGAATGTTTGTAAATGAAAAAGTTGAGGCTGATGTTGTAGTTGATAATTATTCTCAAATAAGTGATTTATTAACTAAAAGGTTAGCTGCATTACAGAAAAAAACAAAAATCCAAAAAGCTATTGATGGAGTTGATGCAATTTTTGCTAATAGTGATGCTGCAACCTGTACTGCAATAATTGGTGCATATGACAAAAAATATAAAGCTAGTCCGGATAATGTTGAATTAATGGAGAAAATTGCCGGAATTCTGGATGATAAGGACTGTACTGAATCTCAGTTGTATTTTGATGTTATTGATAAATTGAACAAAATAAATCCTTCTGCATTTACAAGCTATGGTTTAGCCAATATGTCTTTAAAAAAGGAGAAATATGCTGATGCTCGTACGTACTTGAAAAAAGCTATTGAACTGGAAACTTCTGATAGTTTAAAAGCAAAATATTATTATAAGCAAGCTTTAGTAGCAAATAAACTAGGGCAAAAACAACAAGCAAGAACATATGCTAATAAAGCAATTAGTTTAAGAAAAGACTTTGGGGCTCCTTATTTATTAATCGCCACTTTATATGCATCAAGTGGTTGTAAACAAATGACTAAGCCCGAGGGTGAATTGTCACGTATTGCATACTGGGTTGCAGTTGATAAATTAATACAGGCTAAAAGTGTAGATCCTTCAATTACAGCAGATGCAAATAGGTTAATTGGGCAGTATAGCAAGAATTATCCTAATAAAGAAGATGCCTTTTTCTATGGTGTTACAAAAGGAACTACTGTTACTGTTGGTTGTTGGATAAACGAAAGAACAAAAGTAAGGTTTTAATTAATCAGGCTAAATGAATCTTTCTAACCATATAAAAGGAGCATTGAACTACTAAATATTATAGTAGTTTCAATGCTTTTTTTTCTGTTTATTTTAAAATTATTTTTAATTACCAGATGGAAATTCATATTAAGAAACAATCATTCTTATTTGTATTAATAATATTTATTAATATACTTGTTTCATGTTCAAATGATATCCCCAAAATAAACCGTATTACCAGCAAAGAGGACTTACCAACTATTTCTATTGATATTTATGAAGCAAGCTTAACTGAAAATGGTTTAATAAAGGGTAAGTTAAAAGCCAAAAGACTAGAGCAGTATGAAGACCAGATAGAACCCAACACAAAATTTCCAAAAGGCATTAGTATTGTTTTTTTTGATAAAGAAGGTACTCTAGAGTCAAGTTTAACTGCTGATTCTGCAATTCTTTATACAAAATTAGAAACATGGGAAGCAATTGGGAATGTTGTTTTTACAAATATAAGTGGACAAGTTCTTAAAACAAATCATTTATATGGGGATGAAAAACAACAAAAAATATACACCGATGAGTTTGTTCAGATAACTAGTTCAGATGGAAATATTATTAAGGGAGCATCTGGTTTTGAGTCTAACTCAAGTTTTACAATATACAAATTTATTGATGTGAGTGGTCGGATAGCTATAGAAGATAAGCTAGAATCTGAAACAGACTTCGTTCCTCAATCATCGGCTTCTGATCGTAGAAAAACGGATGATTTAAAGAGCAAAACAAAAAAACATAATATTCCAAAAAAACCAATAAACAAGAAAAAGTTTAAGGATGCCATAAAAGTTAAATAACCTGTATTTTAGCTTTTTATACTATTCAAGTTAAACGCTATATTGTAGTGTAGTAGCGAAAATAAAACATTAACATATTTGTATTCAAAATTTTCAGCTTAATATATTCTTATACTAATGAAACATGTTTGGTTTGTTGTCGCTATTATCAGTTTAATTGCAGGAATTCATAAGACCTGGATGTTTGGATTCAAAGAATCATATTTATTTTTTATCTTTGCTGTAATTGCAGCCTTAATGTATTTACTCCGTCGAAATATGAATAATCCAAACAAAATTGAGAAGCCTTGAAAAATGAACTGCTTTTTATATTGATAAGTATTGGCTTTTCTGCTTTTTTTTCAGGAATGGAAATCGCATTTGTCTCTGCAAATAAGTTACGCATTGAGCTGGATAAAAAACAGGGGCTTTTTGCTTCGCGTATTATAAAGGTTTTTACAAATAACCGGGGGCAATATATTTCAACCATGTTGGTTGGGAATAATTTTGCATTGGTAATCTATGGGATTTTAATGGCATCTGTTTTGGAACCCGGTATAAAGGTTTATGTAGATTCAGAAACACTTATTCTTTTAATCCAAACGGTTATTTCAACGCTTATTATTTTGGTTACAGCTGAATTTTTACCAAAAACTCTGTTTAGAACAAACCCTAATAAAATTTTAAACTTCTTTTCAGTACCCGTATTATTAATTTACTACTTATTGTATCCTATTTCAAAATTAACAATATGGATTTCATCTTTTTTGTTAAAATTAGTACTTAAGGTAAATATTAATGAAGAACAGGAAAAAACTGTTTTTGGTACAGTTGATCTTGATCACATGATAGATGCCAGCCAACCAGAAACTGAAACAAAAGATGATATTGAGCATGATATAAAGCTATTTCAAAATGCATTAGATTTTTCAAAAGTTAAACTTAGGGAATGTGTTGTTCCACGAAAAGAGTTAATAGCACTTGAAATAGGCAGTACCATAGACAAGTTAAAACGAAAATTTATTGAATCGGGTCTTTCAAAAATACTGGTTTATAAAGAAACAATTGACAATATAATTGGTTACGTACAATCGCCTGATTTATTTCAGAACCCCAAAAGTATTAGTGTGATGGTAAAATCATTAATTATTGTACCCGAAACAATGTCGGCTAGTAAATTGTTGAATACCTTTATGAAAAAACAAAAAAGTATCGCTTTAATTGTAGATGAATTTGGTGGCACAGCTGGAATTGTTACGATTGAGGATATTATGGAAGAGATTTTTGGTGAGATTGAGGATGAACATGATTCTGTTGAATTACAGGATGCAAAAATAAATGATAATGAATTTATCTTTTCTGGCCGTTTGGAAATTGACTATGTAAATGAAAAATATGATATTGAAATGCCGGAATCTGATGAATATGAGACGATTGCTGGATTTATTCTTTATCATTATGAGCAAGTACCAAATGAAAATGATAAGATTGTTCTTTCACCTTTTGAATTTGAGATTTTAAAGGTGGATAATCCCAGAATCGAACTCGTTAAATTAACTATTAAAACAAAATAGTTTGCTAATTAGATGCATGTCTATAAAGTCGGCATTTTAGAAAAACTTCGCAAGTTCAAAAAACTTACTAAGTTAGTACTTAACTTGCAAAGTCTTTAAGACTTGGTAAGTTTCCGGGAAAAGCACACTTTATGGACAAACTAATTATCCATTAATTAGTGCCTGAACGGAAACTAAGTGTTTGGATGGGAGATTTCAAGTTTGAGGCTTGTGAAATATTAAAAATCAGGAGTTTACTTTTGTAAATGCGATGTACTGAGCTTGTCGAAGCAATTGATTTTTAAGATGAGCATAACGAAGAAATTGGAATTTCCGGTCAAACACTAA
>JAOZNO010000542.1 GCA_029933755.1 Bacteroidales bacterium
ACAAATTAAAAAGAAGCCTTTTTTTAATAAATATACTCAACTTTATGGACGGACACGAAATAGTCTTATTTTTAAGCCTGTTTCCTAATAAAACTGTAGTTTATCCACATTTCAATAATGCTTGGTTTTGGTTCTTGATAGGCAGAAAGGTTCAATGCTTTAAAACTATAGCCTTTTGCAGTAAAATATTCTAAAGTTTCAGGTAGTGCATATTCCAGATTTTTCCATGATTTTATTGAGTCATGAAATACTACTATTGAACCCGATTTTGCATTTGAAGTAACATTATGTAAACATTGTTCAGGTGTAATTTTCTGATCATAATCCATACTTAATACATCCCACATAACAATATTATATTCCGTTTTAAGTTCTTGAACCTGTGAAATTTTAATTAACCCATGAGGTGGTCTAAAAAGTCTGGAGCTAATATGCTTTTTTGCTTCTTCTATATTGGCAACATACTCATCAGTCTCAGTCTTCCATCCATTTAAATGATTGAATGTATGATTACCAACTCTGTGTCCTTCCCAAAGAATTTTTTCGTATAAATCCGGATATTTTCGCACATTATCACCCACACAAAAAAAAGTGGCTTTTGCCTGGTATTTTTTCAGTGTACTTAAAATCCTATTGGTCGTTTCCGGAATAGGCCCGTCATCAAAGGTAAGGTAAATCACCTTCTCTTCCTCGGCAATCCTCCACACCAAAGAAGGAAATGCTTTAGTAATTACACCTGGCATTGAAGCTAATAACATGAGTGAAATTGAGGTTTAATTTGTTTGTTATTAATAGGATGTAAAGTATATGCTATTGGTTGCTTTGAAAAACGAATGTTTTTAAAGATTATTATGAAAGACAATAAATCTTTGTTGAAACGATATAAGAATGATGACAAAATGGAATTCTATTAGTTCAGAATGAGAGGTGAAATTAATAGCTTAAAAAGGGTTTAATTGTTTGTTTCCACTCTTTTTCGTCATTATTTAGTTTTTCCTCAAAATCCTGAACCGTTTTACTCGAATCATCAACCCAGTTTCGTAAAAAAGTGCTGCCACTAATTAAATCAATCGCAAGCCGACCCTTCTCATATTCAAAATAAAAATCTCTCCAAATTTGATATTCAGGATATTCTAAGCGAATTGCCTTGAGCATTAAAGCAGCCAAGCGATATGGTTTAAATAGTTTGTGATTATATGATGAGTTATCAGCATGGATCTGAATTCCGGAACATAGTTTGCCCACATATTTATCAAATACAGGTTCAAAATGGCAAAGCCTGAGCGAACAGCCCATTAACCATTCAGGTGCAAGTTTTTTCATTATAGTTAATACCCGGGTAAAATCAATATCAGGTGCGCCAATCATTTCCAGAGGATTACTTGTGCCTCTTCCTTCAGAAAGCGTAGTTCCCTCAAATAAAACTGTACCCGGATAAACCCTTGCCATATTTAAACTGGAAGCATTAGGACTTGGATTAACCCACGATAATTCATGAATTGGCCATCCATAACCGGATGCTAAATCAGGCTTGTAATCAAGCATTGACACAATATGTAAATCGAGATCAAAAGCTTTTGTTTTAACGAAAAAGTTTGCTAACTCACCAATTGTTAAACCATAACGTGCCGGCATTGGCATTGGCCCAACAAAACTTTCCCAGCCCTTTTCTAAAAGGCTGCCTTCAATTGGTCTTCCAATCGGATTTGGTCTGTCTAAAACCCAGACAGACTTTCCAGAATCAGCACAAGCTTCTAATAAATATAAAAGAGTGCTAATGTATGTGTAAAAACGCACTCCTAAATCCTGAATATCTACGATTAATACATCAAAACTATCCAGCATGACTTGAGTGGGGTATCTGACTTTACCATACAAACTGTACACAGGGATGTTAAAAACCGGATCAACATAATCATCGCTTTCAATCATATTATCCTGCTTATCGCTTTTCATACCATGCTGTGGACCAAAAGCAGCTACAAGATTAATTTCCTCGCAGTTAGCTAAAACATCTAAGCTATGTTGAGTTTTAGCATTTACCGAAGCCTGATTTGCCAGCAAAGCAATTCGGGCATCCTTTAGTTTTGCTAAAAGGGTTTTATTGTTTATTAGATGGTCTATTCCTAAGATCATAAAAACGATATAATTAATTTATTCTACTAAAATTATAATTCGCAAATAGATTTATTGAATTGCACCGGCATTTATGCCGGTGATTTAATCAAGCAATGATTTGGCTTTAGCCTAATTGCCAAACAGTTGGGCTAAAGCCCAATAGTTGGCATCATAGTTTAATCTGGTATGACTTGTCCCGTCTATCAACGGGAAATGCCAGGCCAATTCATTTTTCTAGTGTTTTCACACAACCTATAAAGAGGCGGAACCATTGATTTACAACTCTTTAATAACACTATCACATCAAACTCAGCTTAATTAGAAATATTTACCAAATCTGACACCAGCCCATATCGGACTTTTTATCATAAAGCGATCATTGTTTGCGGTTAATACGGCAAGCTCAAATGATATACTTATACCTGTGCTATTTAAGAAACGCATACCTACAGGTAAATAGTAAAGCCGGCTTGTAGGGCCCATAAACTCTTCAAAATAAGCTATATTCGCGCCAACATATGGTTGCCATTGCTTATTTTCAAAAGGTGAACTCATATAAAATGTTATACCCCCATAAACTTTACCTAAACCCAAACCAAAATCAACACTCAATTGATTTGAGAGCATTAAACTACCTGAAACTGCCCCCCAAACAATAGCACCTCCAGCGTTTAACATTACATTAAACCTGTAATCCTTTGTTATAAGCGCATTCTTTTTTTTTGCTATTATTTTGTTTATGACTATTCTCCCGTTTATATGCTCACTGTAAACCAACTCTTTATACGTAAACATTAAAATTTCACACTCTTTTGAGACTTCAATATTATATTCACCCTTTCGATCTGTTAACACACCAGATAAATTATTCTTACTGCTAACTTTCACATCAACAATCGGCTCGTTAAACTTATTCGTAACTACTCCTACAATAGTTTTTTGAGAATAAACACCGGTAAATACCAGCATTACAATTAGTTTTGTAAGAATTAGGTTTTTTAGCATGTTTTTTTTGTTTTTGCAAGTATATAAACATATCCTTAGACATGAAAATGTGGCTCTAGTTTAAATATTCTGGGGTACATATAATTATCTTCTATGTTTTAATTTACAGGTAATTAGTCATTGGTCAATGGTAATTAAAAATAGACATTAATTATCATCAATTACTAATGGCCAGTATACTAATGACTTGTCAGATATAAGCAATACGGATATTAAAAATATCCCAGACAACCTAAACCAGAGCCGAAAATGTTTACAAACAAATACAATACAGTAGGTTCTATTTTTTCATTTACAATACCAAAACAAAAAGGCACTGAAGATATATAAGAAATACCGCCAACACACCAATAAAATATTAGCACATTAGCGGCAAAGAATATGACAGGCTATTCGTGGCACGGATATTCTGATAATAAGTAGATTACTTCAAATTAGTAATACTCAATTTGCTTAAGCGTGCCACGATTATAAACTACTTCTCAACCTCAACCCTAATCCCTTCAGAATGCGATGTAAATTCAGGTGCGT
>JAOZNO010000543.1 GCA_029933755.1 Bacteroidales bacterium
AGTTTGTATAATTTCAAAGTATTTATGTCGTTTATACTATATATAATGACATACTTTAGCTTTGAAACTATGAAATTAATGCTCATATTTCTGTTCTTAATTTCTCAATCTCTCTTTGGGCAAGAAGAGCAAAAAAGAATCGCATTGGTTATTGGAAATGGTAATTATCTTTATGGTAGCTCATTAAAAAACCCGATTAATGATGCTGAATTAATTGCCAACACCTTATCACAACTGGGATTTACGGTAATAAAGCATACAAACATAAAGCATAAGCAAGTACATAATGCAGTTATTGATTTTGCTAAAAAACTGGATAAATATGATGTAGCACTTTTCTATTATGCAGGACATGGTGCGCAAATTGATGGAATAAACTATCTAATTCCTGTAGATGCCAGACCATATACTGAATCAGATCTACGATTTGAAGCAATTCAAATTAGTGAAATTGTTAAAGAATTTGAATACCATACGAATAATATAAACATTGTAATACTAGATGCTTGTAGAAGCAACCCTTTCCGGTCATGGTCAAGAGGAAGCGAAACAGGATTTAAGGCTATTAACCCACCTTCAGGAACAATCATTGCCTTTGCAACTTCGGAAGGTGAAAATGCAGCAGATGGAAGCAACAAAAATGGTTTATACACATCAGAACTGGCAAAACAATTACTAATCCCTCAGCGTATTGAGGATGTTTTTATTAATACCCGTATTGCTGTTGAAAATGCAAGCAATGGCAATCAAAGTCCACAGGAATGGTCAAAATTAAGAGGAAAATTCTATTTCAAAAAGCCCGATAAAAATTTAATACTTTTAGACACTAGCCAAAGCAAAAATAACAAAGCGAAAAACCTATTTTATGGTAACAACAGATCATTTACCAATTCAAAGAGTGGTATTAAAATGATTAAAGTAAAAGGTGGCTTTTTTCAAATGGGTAGCTCAAATGGAAAAAAGGATGAATACCCACAGCATAAAGTAGAACTAGATGATTTTAGCTTAAGCAAATATGAAATCACAAATGAACAATACTGCAAATTTTTAAATTACATGCACTGCAATAAAAAAGCTAAATTCAATAACATCCAATACCTTAATACAAGTAGTGCTTTCTGTGAAATCGAATACAAAAAAGGACGATTTTATACCAAACAAGGAAAAAGCAACCACCCTGTAGTTGAAGTAAGCTGGTATGGTGCCAATGCCTACTGTAAATGGATGGGAGGAAGATTACCAACTGAGGCAGAATGGGAGTATGCGGCAAAAGGTGCTAGCGTAGAGACGCACAGTCCTGTCCCGAACCCTTTCGGGAGCCGTGCGTCTCTACAATCACGCAATTATGATATTGATAAAATTGCCTGGTATAATAAAAATTCAAGATCCCATTCACATCCTATAGGGCAAAAAAACACCAACATGCTGGGCTTTCATGATATGAATGGAAATGTTTGGGAATGGTGTACTGATTGGTATGATAAAAATTACTATGCCGTTAGTGCCGTAAAGAATCCAAAAAACACAATACCCAGCGAATTTAAGATATTAAGGGGTGGCTCATGGAAAAATACTGCATACTCCTGTCGGTCACTTACACGCTATAAATTAGAAGCGAAGAAATCCGCAAAGAACATTGGGTTTCGGGTCTGTTTATCAAACAAATAGCCCCATTACCGAATAATAAAATTCTTTATTAGTTGACTTATTAAGGATAATAATGTAAATTAGCTTAAATCAATTAATTTCCTAAAATGAAAAAAATCACATTAATAATTTCCTTTTTATTTCTGTCTTTAGTTATAACTGCTCAAAAAAACCAAAAAAGATTGGCTTTAGTTATAGGTAATTCAGACTATCAGTTTGCGGCTCCTTTAAAAAACCCTGTAAATGATGCCAACTTAATGGCGAAAACTTTAGAAAAGCTTAATTTTAGTGTCATTAAACAAACAGATGCAACAAAAGGGAGAATGGAAGATGCGGTTAAAGAGTTTGCTATGAAATTAAAGGATTACGATGTTGCATTATTCTATTATGCCGGTCATGGTATACAGATTGATGGTATCAATTATTTAATTCCTGTTGATGCACGTATCCAAAATAAAACGGCCATTCGGTTTGAAACAATTTCTGTAAACTATATTGTTGATGAATTTGAATATCATACCGCCAATACAAATATTGTAATATTAGATGCTTGTAGAGACAACCCGTTTCGTTCCCTTGGAAGAGGTGGAAATAAAGGTTTTAAAGCAATGAATCCAGCAAGTGGGACAATTATAGGTTTTGCAACATCAGAAGGAGCAACTGCTGATGATGGGCAAGGGACAAAAAACGGTTTATATACCTCTAAATTAGTCAAACAAATGGTGATCTCACAAAGAATTGAAGATGTATTCATTAACACTCGTGTAGAAGTCGAAAAAGAAAGTAATATGAATCAAAGCCCTCAGGAATGGTCTAAGCTAAGAGGAGAATTCTATTTCACTAATTCACCGGCTAACAAAACAGTAACCATTAGTGTTTCTGAGGAAGGACTTAAATCCGGAACAGTAAAAGTGAAATCATTCATTTCTGATAGCTTATTTATTGACAATAAGTTCACAAAACTTACAAAATATGGGTATGAATATGCAATTTCAGGACTAAATCCTGGAAAACATACCATTAAAATAGATAATTGGACTCAAACTATTCATATACAGGCAAACCGAATACACAAAGTTACTGCAATTAAAAAAATAGCTAAAGGGAAAGAGTATACTCATAATAATAGCGGTGTACGACTACTTCCTATTGAGGGAGGAAGTTTTCAGATGGGAAATGCTATAGGTGGATCAGATGAAATACCTGTACATACAGTTGATGTGAAAAATTTTAATATAAGCAAATATGAAGTTAGCGTTTCTGAATTTAAAAGATTTATTGATGCTACAGGCTATGTTTCACAGACAGAAAAAGATGGTTTTAGCTGGTATTTGGATGGAACATGGAAAAAAAGACTCAAAACAAACTGGAAACATGATGAAAATGGTAAATTGATAAAGAAAAAAGACTATAACAGACCCGTACTAAATGTTAGTTGGAATGATGCCAATGCGTATTGTAAGTGGGCTGGTGGTCGATTACCCACAGAAGCAGAATGGGAATATGCTGCCCGTTGCGGAAATAATGCTTTAACAGGACTAGAATCTCAAAATGGCTTATTATATTCAGGGAGTGATAAAATTGATAATGTAGGCTGGTATAAACTTAATTCAACCAATAAAGTACAATTAAGAGGATTAAAAAAACCAAATGATTTGGGTTTATATGATATGAGCGGCAATGTTTTTGAATGGTGTTATGATTGGTATCAAGATAACTTTTATTCATACAGTCCTGTATCAAACCCCCAAGGTGCAAGCAAAGGACAATTTCGCATAGCACGAGGTGGAAGTTCTCTGGACGACATTACATATTGTCGTTCTTCATGCCGGGCAAAATTTTCACCTGCAGGAATATTTAATGTTGGATTTCGCTTAGTAATTGATTGATTGATTGTAACTACACAGTTACCTCATTTTCACGCAAAGAACACAAAGTTTATTATGTGTAGGTTCACAATATTGCTAAAAAAGACGCTAAGTTCGCAAAGTTTATGAATGCTTTGC
>JAOZNO010000024.1 GCA_029933755.1 Bacteroidales bacterium
AGCTTTAACAATTATGAATATAATTTATTTGTTTGGGCAAGAAACAGTGCAGGACCTGATTTTTATAACATCAATATTGGTTTTAGATGTGCCCGAGATGTAAAAGTAGAAAAGCCTACTGAAACAAATGAAACAGATATTAACGAATCAGACAACACAGAAAAGTCTGACAAATAATTAAATAATAAGGTTAAAAAACACTTATAGAAGGATTTTAAAATCCTTCTATTGTGTTTTTTTAAATCCTAAAATAATTTTCCCAATAAACAATTGTATTTATTAATAGATAAATCTTTTTAAACTTTTCAAACAGCCTAATTCCTATTAATGTTTATAGAAACATTTAATTTTTATAATATGAAAACGAAAATAAAAGCATATTGGAAACTCATAAAAAGTTTACAGACTCTATTATTACTTCTAACAGGAGTAACTGGTTTCATCAGTAGTAGATGTCCATACACAAGTTGGGATTTAACATTATTAATGATTATTAGCTTATTCTTAGCTATTAGTGGAACCACTGTATTCAATATGGTTTTTGACAGAGATATTGATGCGAAAATGAAACGAACACAGAAGAGACCTTTGCCAATGGGTGAAATATCTTCTAAAGAAGCAATTATTTTTGGTTTAATTCTTACAATAGTAGGTCTTGCAATTGCATTTTACCTTTCTATACTTTACGGAATAATTGTTTTAGCAGGTCTTTTTATTGATTTTATAGTTTATACCGTTTGGCTAAAACGCATTTCAGCTTGGTCAATTCTATGGGGTGGTATTTCCGGAGGTATGCCAATACTAGCAGGAAGGGTACTTGGAGTAGGTGAAGTAGATATTATCGGTATACTTTTAGCTGCGTCTATCCTATTTTGGATTCCAACCCACATAATGACTTTTAATATCAGGCATTTTGAAGATTACAATAATGCAAAAATTCCTACTTTCGCATCTAAATACGGATTCAAAAATACAAGACTAATCATCTCATTATCTGCTATTTTATCATCAATAGCATTTATTTTAGGTGCTTTTGTTTTAGGAATAGAATGGGGTTTTATTCGTGTTTTAATAATTTTAGCGGTTATTGCTTTAGGTTTTGCTGTAAACAGTATATTAAAGCCTAATGATAAAACCAATTTCCGGGTTTTCAAAGTTGCTTCTCTCTATATGATTGCAGCAATGTTTATTATTGCATTGGGGTCTATTTATTTATAGAATATAATGCCAAAAGTTAACAAAAACATATTAATTATTATTGCCGGTGTACTTTGGTCAGGCGTTGGCATATTGCTTATACGGATTGCTTCCAAATGGTTTCATTTGTTATCGAAAGAAGAACTTATTTTTTCAATTATTGGTGGTCTTTTATTAGGGATGGCTATTTCACATTTTGGTTTTTCTAATCTTGCTAAAAAAAACATCAAAAGAATAAACCTATATGCAAATAACGTCTGCATTTGGGCTTTTCAACGATGGCAGACCTATTTTTTAATAATTTTTATGATGAGTTTAGGAATTTTCATGAGGAATACCTCTTTCATTCCTAAGTTCATACTTACTCCTATGTATATTGGGATAGGCTTTGCTTTATTTACTGCAAGTTTTAAATATTATGAATTCCTTTTTAAATTAAGATATAAAAATAATAACAAATGAATCTTAAAGTAAAAAAAACAAATCTTATTTTGTTTACCGGATTCATATGGCTATGGGCAAGTTTTGCATTATTGCACAGAGCATATACATGGATAAACTTACTGACTGAGAATCAGTTAATCATTTCAATTTTTATTGCACTGGCTTTAGGCTTAATTAAAACATATTTAATTTTTCATAAACTTACGGTCAGAAATATCCAAAGAATATCCAATTTCACAGAAGAACATGTAAGTATTTTCAAATTTCATGTAGTTAAAGATCAGGTATTGATTGTTTTAATGATTTTATTTGGCTCCTTATTACGAAACACTCCATTTATTCCAAAATTATATTTAATGCCCGTTTATATAGGAATTGGCCTTGCCATGCTCTATTCTTCTTCACTCTATTTTATTTTTTTTATAAAAATCATATACAGGTTAAAAAAAAATAGAAATTAGTGCAAATTAGTACAAGTTTTTTCTCTATACCGTGTCATATAAACAGAGCTGGCAAAAACAATAATTTTTAAAAAAGCAATTGTAATATAATATTTGAACAATGTTTCAAGTAAATGACAACTTGAGTTTTTCACCTTTTAATTTATCACAGTATCTCTTTATTTATGCTTTGCATTTATACAATATTGTAAATGCACATTATTCTATAAACTTAGCTGAATATTAACAATTTAATTAATAACCCTCAAATTTCAAAAAATGAAAAAAATAATATTTTCTCTAAGTTTATTCCTTATAATAAACAATATTTATTCACAGGTTGGAGGCTTATCAGCATCCAAATTAGGAACACTTTGCTCGGAAGCAGTTCCTGCACAGGCAATAGAATTTGAACCTTTATTCGCATATGCTTCAACCACCAAGTTTTTTGATGAAAATGGCGATATACAAAACTTATTTGCAACAAGTGATAGTACGCAATTTTTTTCAGCTTCGGGCTTCAGGTTTAGTTACGGACTATTTAAAGATTTTGAAATTGGAGTATCACTACCAGTAGATGTTAGCATGGTAAGTTTTGGTGCTAAGTATAAACTTCCTATTGGTGAAAAATTGACATTCGGATTGCTTGCAGGCTATAATTCCGTTGTTGGCAATACTATATATGTAAGACGGAGCGCTCTACATGAATCCACATCTTCACTAGTTGGTGGTTTAATAATGACTTACGAAGCTTCTGACAAATTTAGTATGGATTTTAATGCCCAATATCAAAAACATTTACATATAACCACTGAGGGTCATGATCAGGGTTTGTTTATTAGCTCAGACTTTGGATATTATGCAATTGAAAATGTGAACTTTATCATAGGGATGCATTACAATTTCAAAAAATATGACACTTTTGAAAACAATTCACACTTATTTACAATTAACCCAGGAATTGCTATTGAAAAAGCAAAGAATTTCATTTTGGTTTTAAATGTTCCAATTGATTTACTAGGTAAGAATGAATTTAAAACTGTTGGCTTTGGACTTGCTTTAACAATAATATTAGATTAACTTTAAACCCTCAAAATGGGACAATGAAAAAAACACTAATCTTGCTAAGTTTACTTTTTGCAATAGACAAGGTTTATTCACAAGTTGGTGGCTTATCAGCCTCTAAATTAGGGACAATCTGTACAGAATCTGTTCCAGTACAAACAATAGAATTTGAACCTTTTTTTGCGTATGAGTTGTCGACTCGTTCTTTTGATGAAAATGGCAATATCCAAAACTTATTTGCAACAAGTGATAGCACACAGTTTTTTTCAGCTTCAGGATTTAGATTTAGTTATGGACTGTTTAAGGACTTTGAAATTGGTATATCAACTCCGGTAGATGTTAGTATGGTAAATTTTGGAGCAAAATATAAACTCCCCTTAGATGGTAAATTAACATTAGGAGTATTTGCAGGCTTTAACGCTATTGTTGGCAACTCAATATATGTTAAAAGAAATGCAGTTCATGAATTAACTTCAACACTACTGGGAGGCTTAATAGTGACCTATGAATTTTCTGATAAATTTAGCGTGGATTTTAATGCCCAATATCAAAAACACTTAGTTATTACTACCGAAGGTCATGATAATGGGTTATTTTTCAGCTCAGACTTTGGATATTTTGCAATTGAAAATGTAAACTTTATTATGGGAATGCATTATAATTTCAAAGAATATAATGCTTATGAAAACAATTCACATTTATTTACACTTAATCCTGGAATTGCCATTGAAAAAGCCAAGAATTTTATTCTAGTCTTAAATGCCCCAATTGATTTATTTGGCAAGAATGAATTTAAGGCTGCGGGTTTTGGACTAGCTTTAACGATATTATTAAATTAAGCTTAAAATAAAAAAAAATGAATAAAAATTTCTTCATACTAGGCTCAATATTAGCGGGCTTAGCAGTAGCTACTGGCGCATACGGCGCACATGGTGGCGCAGAATATTTAACAGACGAAACAAGCATAACCTTTGGTAAAGCAATAAGATATCAAATGCATCATGCTTTAGCACTATTGGCCGTTGCATTAGCTTTTGCTCAGTGGCCAGATCAAAAGAAAATTTTAAATTATGCTGGATACTCACTTTTAGCAGGAATAATTTTATTTTCAGGTAGTTTATACATTATTGTTTTCGCTGATATAAAAATGGGCTACGTAACACCATTAGGTGGAATACTATTCGTAGTTGGATGGTTTCTGCTGGCTTATGCTGGATGGAAAGGAAAATCCCAAAATTAGAATACTTTTACAGCAAGTGTATTTTTATACTTTTACAAAAAGTAAAAGGTTTTAGATTTTCACTTTGTTGATTATTATCCTATTTTGAAGATAAATTCTCAACAAATATAAAGCGAAGATAAGGCTGTTATCTATATTAAAGCTAAATGAAGGACTTCTTTAAATATTTGACAGCAAGTAAATTTGATGAATCATGGGGCTTATATCTAAGTGTTGTAGGAAGCAAAAAGGTATTGCCCCATGATCCTTATCCTAACCCTGTGCATCCAAATGGTTATTTTTTCTCATGGGTAAAAGGCAGAGTATTAACAGAATATCAAATTAACTATATTACCGAAGGTAGCGGCATTCTGGAAACTCAGGCTGGAATTTTCCCCATCCGAAAAGGATCCTTAATTATTATAAAACCAGGCTTGTGGCATCGTTATAGACCAGCCAAAGAAACAGGATGGACTGAAAACTACATTGGGTTCAGTGGCAGTATTGCCGATAAGCTTTTCCAAATTAATTTACTCAATCAAGAAAAATCAATTTTAACAATTGGCAAGCGTGAAGAATTTATTGATAGCTTTTTAAAAATATTTGACATTGCAAAAGCAGAGCATCCAGGATATCAGCAAGTTGCTGCAGGAATGATTATGAAGATTTTCGGTTATATCGTTGCTTTTCAAAAACAAAAAGGCTATTCAGGGAACCGAATAGAAACAATTATCAAACAAGCCTGTTTCACAATGCGCCAGAATGTAAACACAAATATAGATTTACACCAATTAGCTAAGGATCACTATGTGGGATATGCATATTTTAGAAAAATGTTTAAAAAATACATGGGTGTCTCTCCTTTAAAATACCACACTGATCAGCGAATATTAAGAGCCAAAGAACTACTGCTCACCTCAAATAAGTTGATTAAAGAAATAAGTGACGATCTGGGCTTTCAGTCCATTTATTACTTCAGCAGAACCTTTAAAAAGAAAACAGGAATTACCCCCTCTGAATTTAAGGCACAAAACAACATACTAATAAATAGATAAGCTTTTCTAACAGCTAAATCATTATTTATTTCAGATTGCAAAATTAAAATAGCCACTTAAGCATATGTCTATACGAATTTAGCATTTACTAATACATCTCTCCTTACAAACCTGTAATACAATACATTAACTTCGATACTTACAAATCCTTATAAGACTTTAAATAATCATTTTTTTGTTTCTAATGCTTGCACAGATGGGGTTTAAAACCGTAACCGTTCAGTTGCTACATAACAACAAGTACAAAAGCCATTAATAATTAGGGCTCATTTTGTGCAAATTATTACTCATTTTGTGTATTGACAAACACCGGAGAACTAACTAATTTTGACTAAATTTTATTTGATTTGACCTGAATAATTCATGCGTTTTTCCTTTGTTGGAATTGAGACGTCGAACCTTGAAGCTGTATGTTTATACTGCAAGAGGTTTGCAACGAAAAATCCGGCAAAGGAAAAATGCACTTTTGGTAAATTTATCATTTTCTAATATTTTTAATATCTTCCTTTAAATTACTTGATGATAAGAAATTAAATAGATTACTAATAAATTTATGAATTAATCAGGCTAATAGTTATTGTCAATATTATAAAAACATAAAATATGGGTTCATTAATAGGTATCATATTACATTCAATTGGTGGTTTTGCTGCAGGCAGTTTTTATATCCCCATGAATTTTGTAAAAAAATGGTCATGGGAAAGTGCATGGATGATTTTGGGTATTTCAGCCTGGATTTTGACTCCAATAACCGTTGCATGGATAACAGTACCGGATTTCTTAGAAGTCCTTTTTCAAGCAGATTCAACCGTTCGCTTCTGGACTTATTTCTGGGGATTTATGTGGGGTATTGGTGGCCTAACCTTTGGTTTAACAATGCGCTACCTGGGGATTTCACTTGGCATGACCATAGCTTTGGGATTCTGCACTGCTTTCGGAACACTTATTCCGCCAATATTTGCAGGCACTTTCATGGATTTACTAGACACACTAGGTGGACAGGTAACCGTTTTTGGTGTAATTTTAAGCCTGGTTGGTATTGGAATTACCGGGAAAGCAGGCTTTCTTAAAGAGAAAGACCTTGATAAAACACAGCAGCAGGAAACTGTTAAGGAATTTAACCTTTCAAAAGGAATGATAATAGCTGTTATTTCAGGTATTTTAAGTGCAAGTTTTGCTTTTGGACTTACCGCAGGAAAACCTATTGCAGAGGTTGCCCTTGCTCATGGTGCGAAAGATTTATTTCAGAACAATGCCGTTTTGGTTTGGGTTCTTTGGGGTGGATTTACCACCAATATGATATATGTAGTGTTCATGATGCTAAAAAACAAAAGCTATACTGATTTTAAGAAAAAAGATCTGCCTTTGGCAAAAAACTATATATGGGCGGCAGTTGGTGGAACTACCTGGTATATGCAATTCTTTTTTTACGGAATGGGCACAACATTTCTAGGTGAAAAATTTGAATTTGCCAGTTGGTCATTACACATGGCATCTATTATACTTTTCAGCAACTTGTGGGGTATGTATTTTAAAGAATGGAAAGGAGTTAAAAAAAGAACAAACATTACGCTTTATGTAGGATTAACGGTCATCATCATATCATTTATTATAATAGGTATGGGTGGAAATCTGGCATAAAATAAGCAAAACATTAAGGCTCTGGTTTAATATAGCATGTATAATTTAATTAAACTCTACACCTTAATTAACAGGTAATTAGCCATTAGTAATTGGTAATTAAAATGAACAACCAATATTCTTAAATGGCTCTGGTTTAAATATTCTGGGACACTTGTTTTTTAATGTTTTACATTAAGTATCAAGCAAATAGAAATTAGTAATTGGTAATTAAAAATGAATGTTGATTTTATTTAATTACTAATTGCCAGTATACTAATTACTTGTAAAAGAAAGGATGTGCAGATATACAAAAAATATGCGCCATTCTAAACCATAGCCAACATTAATACTAAGAAGTAAATCAATAACAGTTTGACAAGACATCAAAAAAGAATATAAAGTCATGATAAACAAAGAAACAATCATCCAAAGCTACGAATTAGCAAAAAAACAATATGCCGAAATAGGTATTGATACCGATAAGGCAATGACTGACATGAAAAAATTTCAAATATCATTACATTGTTGGCAAGCTGATGATATTGGTGGATTTGAAAGACCAGACTCAGAGCTTTCAGGTGGCGGAATACAAGTTACAGGGAATTACCCGGGTAAAGCAAGAAACATTAATGAGGTAAAACAGGATCTTGAAAAGGCCATGAGCCTGTTACCAGGAAAACAACGTGTAAATCTTCATGCAATTTATGGTGACTTTGACGGAATATTTATTGACCGTGACAAAATTGAACCAAAGCATTTCCAATCGTGGATAGACTGGGCTAAACAGCATAAAATTGGCCTTGATTTTAATGCTACTTGTTTTTCTCACCCAAAAGCCGAGAGCGGTTTCACATTATCAAGTAAAGATGAAAATGTACGACAGTTTTGGGTTGAACATGTTAAACGATGCAGAAATATTGCAGCAGAAATGGGCAAACAGCTCGGAACAGCTTCTGTTCATAACATCTGGATACCTGATGGTTCAAAAGATATTCCTGTTGATCGATTTGGACACCGTAAATTATTAAAAAAATCTTTAGATGAAATTTTCGCAGTTGAATATCCGACTGAGTACCTGAAAGATGCTGTAGAAAGTAAATTATTTGGGATAGGTGCTGAATCAATGACGGTTGGATCACACGATTTTTATTTATCATATGCTGCTAAAAATAACAAACTGATTTGTATTGACAATGGCCATTTCCATCCAACAGAACAAGCAGGAGATAAAATTTCCTCTGTTTTGCAGTTTGTACCTGAAATATTATTACACGTTACCCGGCCAGTTCGTTGGGATAGTGACCATGTTGTAAACTTAAATGATGAAATTCAACTAATTGCCCATGAAATTATTCGTAGTGATGCAATAAACAGGGTAAACATTGGACTTGATTTTTTTGATGCCAGCATTAATCGAATTGGAGCCTATGTAACAGGCACACGTGCAATGCAACAAGCACTAATGATAGCACTATTGGAACCGCTTGACCAATTAAAGGAATATGAAGCAAAAGGACAAAATTTTGAACGAATGGCTTTATTAGAAATTCTAAAGGCAAAACCTTTTGGTGCGGTATGGGATTATTATTGTTTAAATGAAGATGTAGCCGTAAGTCAGGATTATATCACAGAAGTACAGCAGTATGAGACCAATGAATTATCAAAGCGATAGTTATGAGCGACAAAGCTGGCTTAACATTAATTTTTGATATTGGAAAAACCAATAAGAAGGTTTTACTATTTGACAACAGTTTAAAGCTTATTTATCAGGAAGAAACATCGTTTGCAGAAACAACAGATGACGATGGTTTTTTATGTGATGATTTTGACAAAATTGAACTGTGGTTACAGGATAAAATTATCAGCTTAATTAAATCTGAAAAATTTAATATTACAAAAATAAATTTTACCACTTATGGTGCTACCCTCGTATATTTAGACAAGGAGGGTAAACGTTTAACACCAGTTTATAATTACTTAAAACCTTTAGGTGCTGATGTTGATGAATTAATTTTCAAAAAATGGGGAGGAAAAAATGAATTTCTACGCAAAACGGCTTCCCCAGCTTTAAAAATGTTAAATTCAGGCTTTCAGATACTTAAATTACGACAAGAAAAAGCAGATATTTTCAAAAACATTGAACATATCTTACATTTACCACAATATTTATCATTTCTACTAACCAAAAAGATCACTTCCGAAGCCACATCAATTGGTTGTCACACCGCTTTATGGGATTACGACAATATGAAATATCATGATTGGCTTAAAAGCGAAGGGATTAAGCTGCCAAAACCTATTGACAACTCGATGAGTTTCCCAACAATTATTGAGGGTAAACAAATTGAACTTGGTATAGGAATCCATGACAGCTCTGCATCATTAGTTCCTTATTTAATGGGTAGTAGTGAAGAGTTTGTACTGGTTTCAACCGGAACATGGTGTATAAATATGAACCCTTTTAATAACGAACCTTTAACCGATATTGAGCTAAAGAACGATTGTCTGTCATTTTTAACATATCAGCAAAAGCCTGTAAAGTCATCAAGAGTATTTCTGGGGCATATTCACGATGTAAATATCAAAAAAATAAATGATTTTTTTAATGTAGCTATTGATGCATATAAAACTTTAGCAATGAATACTAATTTGCTAAAAGCACTTTTAGCAAAAAGCAAGCAAGCCCGTGTATTCTTTAAAAATGGAATACCAGATAATTATATTGATGAACAAATTGATTTAGCCATATTTGAAAATTTCGAGCATTGCTATTATCAGTTTATTATTGATTTAGCCTTCATCGTATCGGACTCTATTAATCTGATAATAAACAGTAAGCAAAAAATTAAACATTTATATATAACAGGTGGTTTTGCACGAAATAAACAATTTACACATACATTAGCAAGTATTAACAATCAACAATCGGTTTTCACCTCTGAGATAGATAATGCCACGGCATTAGGTGCAGCTTTGGTATTAAATAACAATATGAATAATAATATAAATCTAGGATTAAACAAAGTAGAAATAATATAATGAGTATGGAATCTAAATTAGTACATCCGGCAAATCAAATTGTGGATACGATAAGTCGTATTTACAAAGCAGGACTAACAACCACTTCCGGAGGAAATATATCTATAAAAGATGAAGAAGGGAATATCTGGGTAACACCTTCAGCTGTTGACAAGGGTTCACTTACGATTGAAGACATTGTATGTGTAAAAGCAAATGGCAGTATCCTTGGAAAGCATAAGCCATCATCAGAATTCCCTTTTCATAAAGCTATTTATGATATTCGCCCCGATATTAAAGCAATAATTCATGCACATCCTCCGGCACTAGTTTCTTTTAGTATTGTAAGGCAAATACCAAACACAAATATAATTCCGCAAGCAAAAAAGATATGTGGTAAAATTGCCTATGCTAAATATGCCCTACCAGGCAGTAAATTATTAGGTGAATATATTGCTGAAGAATTTAAAAAAGATATTATGGCCGTGATTATGGAAAATCACGGAACGGTTTTAGGTGGTACAAGTTTGCAAGATGCCTATATCCGATTTGAAGCTCTTGAGTTTTCGGCAAGAACAATTATTGGTGCAAAAACAATTGGCGAACCAGTATATTTATCTGATAAACAAATAGAAACGTTTGATTCTAAAATGCCGGATGAATTACCTGAACTAAAAAAAATTGAACATAATTCAGATGAGCTTAGAATTAGAGAAGATATTATTAAAATTGTTTCCAGAGCTTACACACAAGGTCTGATGATAAGCTCTTATGGTACAGTATCTGCCCGATGGCATGATAATGACTTTTTAATTACACCACGTAATGTATGCCGTTGCAATATGCAAATAAGTGATATTGTACAAATTAAAAACGGACATAAAGAGCCTGGCAAATTACCTAGCAGAGCAGTAAAATTGCATAAAGCGATTTACGAAGCCAATCCTGAAATTAACTCCATAATATTAACACAAGCACCTAACATAATGGCATTTGGGGTTTCACAAGAAGAGTTCGATGTACGTACAATTCCAGAAAGCTGGATTTTTTTACAAGATGTATCAATTGTTCCATTCGGAAAACAGTTTGAAGAAAATTTTGCTAAAAAATTCACAAATACAAGTCCGGCATTAATTATCCAAAACGATTCAGTAATTGTTACTGGTGATAAATTATTACAAACTTTTGACAGGCTTGAGGTTGCTGAATTTAGTGCAAAATCATTAATTATGGCTAAGCCTTTAGGGGAACTTGTTCCAATTAACCCTGAACAAATTGAAGATTTAAGAAAAAACTTTTTAAAATGAAAGTTGGACTGTTTATACCATGCTATATTGACCAGTTTTTCCCACAGGCAGGGATTGCAGCTTTTGAATTGCTAAAAAAATTGGGTTGCGATGTTGATTATCCAACTGCACAAACTTGTTGTGGACAGCCAATGGCTAATTCCGGTAACGAAGAAGATGCAAAAAAAACATATAAACACTATGTTCGCACCTTTCGCGACTATGATTATATTGTAGCACCTTCCGGAAGTTGCACAAATCATGTACGAAAGCATTACGACAATATCGCACAAAGTCCTGATGTGATACATGTACGAAAAAACACACTTGATTTCCCTGAATTTCTAATCGATGTTCTAAAGATTGAATCACTTGATGCGCATTTCCCTTACAAAGTGGGGCTTCATCAAAGTTGCCATGGGCACAGAGGTCTTAAATTAGCGAAATCATCTGAACTTGTGGGTGAGGAGTATTCAAAAATCAGGACACTTTTGAATATGGTAAAAGGTGTTGAACTCATTAATCTTGATCGAACAGATGAATGTTGTGGGTTTGGTGGTACTTTTTCGGTTAAAGAACCTGAAATTTCAATTAAAATGGGAATAGACCGTATTGATGACCACCTCAGAAACAAAGCAGAGGTAATTACAGGTGGAGATATGAGTTGCCTGATGCACATGCAGGGAATTTCATTGCGCAGAAAAGATAAGCTAAGATATATGCATCTGGTTGAAATATTAAACCATACTTAAAAATGAATCACGCAAAAAAAGCATCAGAATTTATTGCAAATGAAAACCGGACTAACTGGCACGACAAATCATTATGGCTGGTTCGAACGAAAAGGGATATTGCAGTAAATCGTGTAGCAGAATGGGAAGAACTCAGGGAATTGGCATCTCAAATAAAAGCTCATACTTTATCAAAATTGGATGATTATTTACTTCAGTTTGAAAAAAACGCATTAAAAAATGGAGTGCAAGTTCACTGGGCAGCTAATGGAAAAGAGCATAACCAAATTGTACTGGATATTTTAGAATCAGTAAATGCAAAAAAAATAGTTAAAAGCAAATCAATGCTTACTGAGGAATGTGGCTTAAATCCTTTTCTTGAAAAACATAATTTTGAAGTAATTGATACAGATTTGGGCGAACGAATTATTCAATTACGAAACGAGCCACCAAGTCATATCGTATTACCCGCAATTCATCTTAAAAAAGAAGAAATTGGCGAGCTTTTTCATGAAAAGCTAAATACGCTTAAAGGAAATAGCAATCCTGATTATTTAACTGCTGAGGCAAGAAAACATTTGCGTGAAAAATTCCTAAATGCTGATGTGGCATTAACAGGTGTTAATTTTGCTGTTGCAGAAACCGGACAAGTAGTGGTTTGCACCAATGAGGGCAATGCTGATATGGGGGTGCATTTAGCAGATGTTCAAATTCATTCTATGGGAATAGAGAAATTGATTCCACAACAAAAACATCTTGGTGTTTTCACCCGTTTACTTGCCCGAAGTGCAACAGGTCAGGAAATTACTACATATACCTCTCATTTTACCAGTCCTAAAAAAGATGGACAAATGCATATTATTTTAGTTGACAATGGTAGAAGTAATATGCTAAATGAAAATAATTCTACGGCTCTAAAATGTATTAGATGTGGAGCATGTATGAACACCTGCCCGGTTTACCGTCGAAGTGGCGGACATAGTTATGGCTCATTAATTCCCGGGCCAATTGGTTCGATACTTGCGCCCATTAAAAATGAAAACCAACATGCCGACTTACCTTTTGCCTGCACTTTATGTGGTTCATGTACAAATGTGTGCCCTGTTAAAGTTGATTTAGATAAGCAGCTTTATAATCTCAGGCAGCAAATTACACAAAATGGGAATGCCCCTAAGTTGATGAATTTTGCCATGAAAATTGCGGGAAGGGTACTTTCAAGTACTTTCCTCTATAATTTTTCAGGAAAGTTTGCAAGAATAGCTGTTAAGTATTTACCCCGATTTATTTTATACAGCAAACTAAATATCTGGGCACAAAAAAGGGAGCTGCCTAAAGTGCCTGAATACAGTTTTAAAGAATGGTACAAAAAAAACAATACCCATGAGTAAGAATGTAATATTAAATACAATCCGGAAAAATAAAGTTCCACAGGTTAAATTACCGGAAATTCCAGATTTTTCTACAAAAAAGAGTGATTACACCCAAGAATTTGCTGAAAATTTAAAAAAAGCAGGTGGTGAATTGGTACTCGCCAAAGATATTGATTTGCAAAAACTGATAGATGAGAAATTTAAAAATGCTCAAAATATTGTTTCCGTATATGAAAGCT
>JAOZNO010000544.1 GCA_029933755.1 Bacteroidales bacterium
ATGCTTCCTTTTGACAGAGCTTATGTAAGTATGAATAATGAGGAACAAAAAAATATAATATCAAAATTAAGCGTTAAAGCAAAAACTGCTTTAATTACAACAAATAATAATTTAACAGGAATTGCAGATTATGATTTTTTAATATCTGAATCAAATTACAAGCAAACAAGTGAAAATCATATAAACCCCAAAGACTTATTGCTAATTGGAAATATTTTTTCCATATCAAAAAAAGTGCAGACCCAATTAGGATATGCACTTTATATTGTACTATTATTTAATATAGCATTGCTTATTATTGCAAAGTTAATTATTCTCTTTTAGGTTTTATCGTAATTTCAAACTCCATACTTTCATTAGCTTCAGTAAATACTTGAAAAACCCTTCTGTTTTCATCCCATTTGGTATACCAATATTTTTCATCTTGGTTTATATCCAAATCCCAACCATTGGGATAATCTTCCTCTGGCAAATAAATCTCAGTAGGTGCTTTTATATTTGCATCTGAAACAAAATTCAACCAAAATTTATTTTCATCAGGATCATATCCATAGCTTACAGGCTGCCCGGCCACACATTGTGGATAAGGACGTACGATAATATCCCTTGCCGCATGTGATGCATCATTTTCATCAAAAGGCGACCATTTATCATTTTTCATATATGCCCAATATGCCCAACCACTAGATGTTTTGTCCAGCATTTTCATGACACCACGCAGATAATCATTTGCCCCGGGCTCTTTAACATTCAAGCCAAACTCGCCCACTAACATTGGTGCATTTTGGCGTTTAACTTCAATATTCCTACTTGCCGCCCAAGCTGAAATAAATACAGGAAAGCCAATATATTTACCATTCACATCTAAATCAAGAGTATAAATATGAGGAAAATAAGCCAAACGTGGCTCACCTGGTCTGAAATCTTTTAAAATACCAAGACGTGATTTTAGTCCCTGATTTGCACCTAAAGCAGTAGGCTCATAAAAAATCCAATTTTCACTATCAACTTTACGGATAGCCGGAATAAGATCTTCGTAAAATGGTTGCAAGTATCGTTTCTCAAAAGCAAATGCCTCTTTTGTAGCCATGGTTGGCTCGTTGTATAAATCGTAACCAATTACTGCTGGATGATCTTTGAATTGCTTTACCAGCTCAACAACAGCTTTGATATAATGCTCTTGTAAATAGGTATGTCCACGTGATTTATCCCAGAAATTATTGATAGAGGCAATTACCGCTGGTTGCCGATAATTCAATTCCCAGGGCGTTTGCAATTCAAAAGGCTCTCCATCATCAATTATAGCCCAGTCAGGTGCACCATCGCCACCATAGCGTAAGGCATATAAATCCTGATGCATATCCAAAACGACATGCAAACCTAATTCCTGACACCAATCCAAACGCTCCTTAATTCTGTCAAAATAAGCTGTATCATATTGTCCTTGTTGCGGTTCTATACCATCCCAAAGAACAAGATAACGAACCATATTAAAACCCCATTTTTCTGTCAGGTCAGCATAGTCTTGTCTTTGTGGCCAACCAACACGTAATGAATCATGTTTGGCATCAGCATTAGCATTCACCCCGTGTAATATAAGTGCCCTGCCTTCTTTATCTTTAATGAATTTCCGGTTTGAATTTTCGGTATAGGTACAATTCCTAATCGTAAGAATTATTAGCAGTAATAATACACCTGACCAAATAATTTTTCGTCTGTTGTTTTTCATAAATTATAGCATGATTAAATTAACTAGCTTTTACATATTAAGGCAAGTGAGGACAAAAAATCACTTACAAAACGATGAAGCATTTACAAAGCAGATTAAGCTAAAACAAAAAAACACGAGAAAATAAACTCCCGTGCCTTATTAATATCTATAAAACGTACTCTTTATTAATTCCCACTCCAGCCTGCTAAGCTTGCCCACAAATACCAGGCAGCATAAGCTTTCCTATTTGCATTTAGTGGCTGACTATGAGCTGAGTAACAATTATACCAATCTACATTCTCTACGTGTGAGTCTTGCCAGTCAGTAGCCCAATTTTTATCACGTGAGCCATTATCATCTGAATCATAATCACAAGCATCATTGGCCATTTTATCTAAATAATAACTCCCTTCAGGATCATAAGACTCAATATCGGCAAAATCATACAGAAACTTATTATTATCCTTACAGTACTTTCGGATTTGTTCGTTCCTTATATGTAAATTCCCTTCCACTCCGGTTCCATCTAAATGCCCTGTCATATATACAAATTTCACATCCGGATAATCTATTTCTAACTGATTCATTGCATTCAAATAAATATTTATACCATCTTCGGTATTATCAGAAACACCTCCACACCACGACCAAATAACAACATTGATATCATCATTTCTGTCATCGTCTAATAATGAACGAGTTGAACTCTCCCAATCAAGATTCCCGTTGTGACCTAAATCACCTCCCATTATCTGGTCTCTAATATCCAGAGCTCCATCCATATCACCATTATTCCATTTATACAAATCACCTCCACCCTCTTCCCAGTTCATTAAACCGGTCATACCCGAAATTAATTGCGAACCATGCGAAGTATGTCCGTAAGCAATATGCAAATTGGCCTTTGCAGTGTTAATCCATTCAGTTGGAATCTTGGATAAATCCAAGCTGCTATTATCTATAACATTAATTGGCTGATCTTCATTCTTTTCACAAGACGGAAATAGAAATCCTACGATCAGTAAAAAAAGTACAAATTTAATCTTATTCATAATTATTAATTTTAAGGTTTATTTTAAATTCTATTAATTCATTTGTATAGTATAACGTATTTTAAGTAATCTGATTGCCCGTTTCCATGATAGCAAATAAACCGCATAGCACACCTTTTATTTAACAGCATCAAAAATAATTATCTTTTCTTAAAGATATTAATTATTTTTAACATATATGTTTCAATAAAAAATTTATTTTTGCAAGAATTATAATAATAAAACAAACTTTTTGTGAAAGAACTTACGGATAAATATAAACTTTTATTAAAAAAATTCAAAACAAGGGAAAATGGCCCAGCGGTTGAAAGCATGAACCGTATGGGACTTAAGTACCATCGTAATTTTGGTATTGCATTGGCAGAACTTAAAAGCTTTGCAAATAATCCTGAATTTACAAATGATCCTGAATTTGCACTTTCCCTCTGGCAAAAAAGTAGTAGAGAAGCAAAAATTCTTTCTTTAATGATGGTTGATCCTGAAAAGTTATCAAAAGAACAGATTGATGATTATGTTTCCGGTATTAACAATGTTGAATTAGCAGAACAGGCAGCTTTAAATTTATTATGTAAAATACCTAATCATTTAATTTATGCATTGGATTGGTGTAAAGGAGAAGAAACATATACAAAATTAACAGGACTATTAGTTCTTTCTCGAATTGCCATGGTTGACAAGGATATTTCGGACACAGAGTTTGAAAAATTCATTAATATATTACCCAAGGTAGCTGAAGAAAATAATTTTCACATAAAAAGAGGACTTAGCAGAGCATTATTACAAATTGCCAAACGAAATGACAAATTAAAACAAACAGTTCTAAAATTTACAAAACAGGTAAATAGTTACAATAAAGATATGGCTTCCTGGTTACACGAGGAAGT
>JAOZNO010000545.1 GCA_029933755.1 Bacteroidales bacterium
AAGTTTTTTCAAACATTTCCAATTGTGCAGACAGCGTCTGCACAATCTTTAAATTCAGAAACTCAAAAAGGGCAGACGTCATCTGCACAATTCAGTGATAAGGCAATTGCCTCATTTTCAAAACTTACTTGGTCTCATTTTGTAAGGCTTTTAAGTGTAAAAGATGAAGATGAACGTAATTTTTACATTATAGAAACAGCAGAAAATAATTGGAAAGAAAGAGAACTTGACCGTCAAATTAATTCATCGCTGTTTGAAAGATTGGTTTTAAGTAAAGACAAAAAAGCAGTAAAAGAATTAGTAGAAAAAGGACAATTAATTCAATCGGAACAGGATGTTTTAAAAGACCCTTTGGTTTTAGAATTTCTGAACATAAAGCAAGAAGAAAAGTATTCTGAAAACGATTTAGAAACTGCAATTATTAATAATTTAGGTAAGTTTCTGTTGGAGTTAGGCAAAGGATTTACATTTGTTTCTCGTCAACAACGAATATCATCAGGAACAGAACATTTTTACATTGATTTGGTTTTTTACAACCGACTTCTTCGCTCATTTGTAGTAATAGATTTGAAAATCGGGAAACTAAAACATCAAGACATTGGACAAATGCAGATGTATGTAAATTATTACGATAGAGAAGTGAAAACAGAGAATGAAAATCCTACAATTGGCATAATACTTTGCAAAGAAAACGATGATTTTGTAGTAGAATATACTTTACCAGAGGATAACAAACAGGTTTTTGCTAATGAATACAAGTTGTATCTGCCTAATAAAAAGGAGTTAAGAAAACTGTTAGAGAAATATGTATAAAAGCTAAATAAATGTTACAAGAAAACACATCACAAAATATAATCAGAAACAACACAACCAACGGTAAAGCTACGGTTGATAAAAAATGACAATTGAATGACATGTGTAGCATAATTACTAATTACCAATCATTTACCCTGAGCGTAGTCGAAGGGCTAATAAACTAATTACCAATATCATGACAGCAGAAATAATTACCATAGGTGATGAAATATTAATCGGTCAGATTGTAGATTCAAATTCGGCGTGGATGGCAGAAAAACTAAACTTGGCGGGTATAAAAGTACATCAAATAAGTTCTGTTTCCGATGATGAAATACATATTATTAATGCTCTTAACGAGGCTGCGACACGTGCAGATTTAGTGTTAATGACCGGCGGACTTGGACCAACAAAAGATGACATTACTAAAAAGACATTATGTAAATATTTTGATACGAAATTAGTTCTCCATAATGATATTTTAGAAGACATTAATGCGCTTTTTAAACGGCGGGGCTTTCCAATTTTAAAGGAAAATTCACGACAAGCTGAACTTCCTGAAAACTGTACTATAATTAGGAATTATCATGGAACAGCATCGGGTATGTGGTTCAAAAAAGACAATACTATTTTTGTTTCTATGCCAGGTGTTCCTCAAGAAATGAAGAAGCTTATGGAAGATGGTATTATCCCAAAAATAAAAGAAAGTTTTGAACTGCCAGTAATTGTACATAGAACCATATTAACCTTTGGTTTTATTGAATCAGAGCTTTCTAATTTGATTGAAGACTGGGAGTTAGGTTTACCTAAAGGAATGAAATTAGCTTATCTGCCTTCACTGGAAAGATTAAGGCTAAGACTAAGTATTTCTGGAGATAACAGGGAAGATCTTGAAAATCTCATTGATAAGGAAGAAAAAAAACTAAAAGAATATCTTGGTGATGCGATTTTTGGATATGGTGAACAAAGCTTGCAGGAAATGGTCGGGAAAATTCTTGAAAAAGAAAACAAAACACTCGCAACTGCCGAAAGTTGTACGGGAGGTAATATTGCTCGTTTAATTACAGGTATTCCCGGCAGTTCAGAATATTTTAAAGGTGCTGTTGTTGCTTATGAGAATAGTATTAAAGAGCATGTTTTAAATGTAAGTGAAAGTGATTTGATAAAGTTTGGTGCGGTTAGTAAAAAGGTTGTTGAACAAATGGCTTTGGGTGTTAAAAAACTAATGAAAACAGATTATTCTATTGCAACATCGGGAATTGCTGGGCCTGGGGGAGGAACTGAAGATAAACCTGTAGGAACAATATGGATAGCCATTGCCGGGCCTGACAAACTTATTTCAAAAAAATACACCCTTGGTAACCAACGAGAGTTTAATATTAGAAGAACTTCTTCTGTCGCATTAAATAAATTAAGAAAAATGCTAATTGAATAAAATAAGCATAGTCGCTTAGCTTTTTGAGCACATTTATTAAAGCAATGGTTCGGTATATTTTTACAAACATCTAAAATACAGATGATTACAATACTTAAAGTATTCGTATTAAATTGTTAAAAATCAGAGCTTTGCGATTTAGCGGCTTTGCGAGAAACTAAAATTTAACGAAGTATTATTAAAGTACACTTCAAATAAATGAAATAACAATATGATTTCATCCTATTTTAATATGTTGAGAAATATTAGTTCCTCATTCCATTTTAATGAAACTAAATACAAAAAATTATATAAATTTGCATACTTATTTTGCAGAAAACACTTAAAATAAATATATGAAAATGGATGTTTTACTAGGACTACAATGGGGTGATGAAGGTAAAGGGAAAATTGTAGATGTGCTTAGTCCCGAATATAATATAATAGCACGATTTCAAGGTGGCCCAAATGCTGGTCATTCTCTTGAATTTGGTGAATTTAAACATGTATTGCATTCAATACCATCAGGTATTTTTCGTGATAATACCATAAATGTTATTGGTAATGGTGTTGTTTTGGATCCGGTAATTTTCATGAATGAAATATCAAAAATTAAAGAGATTAAGCCAGATGCCTTGAAACGGCTGTATTTATCACGGAAAATACACTTAATTCTTCCAACACATAAGATCCTGGATGGAGCTTCTGAGGCTGCAAAAGGGAAAACAAAAATTGGTTCAACTCTTAAGGGAATTGGCCCAACCTATATGGATAAAACAGGACGAAACGGTTTAAGAATTGGTGATATTTTGGAAGATAATTTTATTGAAAGATATAATTTCTTAAAGAATAAACATCTTGATATCTTAAAACAGTATGATTTTCAATTTGATATAACCGACCAGGAAAAAGAATGGTTTGAAGGTATTGAAATCATGAAGCAATTTAAAATTATTGATGGTGCTTATTATATTAATAATGCACTAAATGAAAATAAAAAAGTGTTGGCTGAAGGTGCACAGGGAACTCTATTGGATATTGAATTTGGATCTTACCCTTTTGTAACCTCCTCTAATACTGTTAGTGCAGGTGCAAATATTGGATTAGGAGTACCTCCCGGAAAAACAGGAGATGTAATAGGTATTTTTAAGTCATACTGCACAAGGGTTGGTAGTGGACCCTTCCCTACTGAGCTTTTTGATAAGGATGGTGAATTTCTTGCTGAAAAAGGACATGAATTTGGCGCAACAACAGGTAGAGCCAGAAGATGTGGCTGGTTAGATATGCCTGCACTTAAATATTCAGTTATGATTAATGGAGTTACCAAACTTATTATGACCAAAGCTGATGTTTTATCCGGATTAAAAAAGTTTAAGGTAGCAACTGCTTATAAGATTAATAATAAGATAACAACTGAAGTACCTTTTGAATTG
>JAOZNO010000546.1 GCA_029933755.1 Bacteroidales bacterium
ACTCCAATAACACCAACTAAATTAAATATAAGATGCAATGTCATTGCTGATCTTCTTTTTATTGATTTACCAACAATTACTGTTTCAGGTCTATTTAAATTATCAGTTTTAGTATCAAAATAATCATTAATAACATAACCAGCAGCTGTTAAACAAATTGTTGAAAGCACAAGAATAAAAAACTCAAACTCAGTCATCTGCAATGCAAAGTCATTAATACTTAAAATAGGAGCAATAACAGCAAACCTCATTAAATATTGAGTTGCAGCAACAATAAGTAAGTTTTGAATTCGAATAAGTTTTAAAAAAGATAACATATTATTAAATTATAGATTACAAATCACATATTAAAACCCTAATAATCAGCGCACTACACCTACTATCAGTCATGCTTGTAATTTGCTATTATTTAGCATCTTATGAAATTTTAACAAAGCATAGCTTATTAATAATTTAAGTTTGTATCGCTGTAAAATTTCAAATTCCTCATATTTACATTTCCTCAATTGACAATATTCAATTTTACACCTTCACCCACTTTCCTTGTGCTCTTAAAACCTGTTCAATAATATCACGTACACAACCATCACCGCCTTTTTTATCAGAAATATATACTGATATTGCTTTAATTTCTTCAGCAGCATCAGCAGGGCATGTTGGGATACCAACCGCTTTCATCACTTCGTAATCAGGAATATCATCACCCATATAAACTACTTGCTCTGGCTTTAAGTTATATTTATATATGAAGTCTTCAAAATCATCTAATTTATTCATTGATTTTATATACACATCGGTAATTCCGAGTCCACGAAACCGCTCCTTAACAACTTCTGAATACCCTCCCGTTATAATTCCAGTCAAAAAACCCATTTCTTTAACTGCATATTGCAAGGCATAACCATCTTTGGTATTCATTGACCTTAGCATATCGCCATTTGGATGCAAAAAAACATTAGCTGAAAACACTCCATCCACATCAAAAACAAAGGCCTTAATATCTTTAAGCTTTTCTTTAAAATTATCCATAAATTACTATATTACTGAACATTAAAAGATTTAATGTGTCTTATAAATACCATCACTTAACAAACTATATATTTGCTGATATTCAGGGCTTGAAGATAATAAATCTAAATGTTTTTTTATACTTTCTTTATCATTTCTTACCGCAGGACCTGTTTGTGCCTCAAAAGGAGACAACTCGTTGATTTTAGCTGAGGTTTCTCTGATAAGAGGATTTAGTATTTTTTCATCAATATTATTTTTTGAGAGAATATTACAGGCAATATAATACAGATGGTTAACAAAATTGCAAGCAAAAACACCAGTAAGATGTATGTGCTTTCGTTGTGTAGAATTGATTTTTTGTACATTCCCGGATAACTGACTTGCGATACTTATCAAAAACTCCTCAAACTTAGCTGTATTTGCCTCAATACAAATTGGAATATCCGAAAATTGCACATCTCTTTTTTTTGAAAAAGTTTGAAAAGGATAAAACACACCATATTGTACAATACTTTTCGGAAAAATATTTAACGAAACACTCCCTGCCGTATGTACTACATTCTTATTTGTAAAGTCAATTGTTGAAACTAGCTCACCAATTGCTTTATCACTTATTGCAATGATATATAAATCCGAATCATTATCTAATTTAGAAACTTTATTAATAGGAATTGCGTTACATTTTTCAGCAAGTTCTTTAGCATTCTTAAATTTCCGGCTATATACTTGTATTATTTTGTGCCCTGAATTAATCAGAGCAGCAGAAAGATGTGTTGCAACATTGCCTGAACCAAGCATTACAATATTAAGTACCATTTATTATAACTCATTAACAAATCGCAACAAATATACTAAATTGAAATAAGCAATGCTTAAAAAAAATAAAAAGGATACTTAAAACCCGTTTTTAATTATTAATATTGTTGAATTGCTATAATTAGAATTTACATGACTGATTTTATAAAAAGCATAAAAAATGAATTACAAAAGCCTTTACCCGGTCTAATACATCAGGCTAAAATGGCACCAAAAGTTAGGCTTAATAATTATGACCCAAATCCACCAGGTGCTCGAAAGGGAGGCGTTTTACTTTTGTTATATTACGAAAACAAAGAATTACTGATTACTTTTATAAAACGTGCTGAAGATGGTGGTGTTCATAGCGGTCAAATCAGTTTTCCCGGTGGTAAACATGAGTCTGGAGATAAAAATTTAATTCAAACTGCTAAAAGAGAAACTTTTGAAGAAATTGGAGTTGATGGTTCTCAAATTGAAATTATAGGAAATCTGAGTAGTTTGTACATTCCGGTTAGTAATTATATTGTTCATCCAACTGTTGGATTTACTAAAAGTATTCCTAATTTCACACCTAATAAAGCCGAAGTTAGCAAAATGATTGTTATACCCTTAGAACATTTTCTAACAGAAGACTATATAAATTCTGGAGTAATTGAAGTTAGAAGTCAAAAAATAAACACCCCTTATTACAAAATTAATGATATTAAAATATGGGGAGCTACAGCTATGATTATGAGTGAGTTTTCTGAGATTATTAATCGGTCTAAAAATCTTGCTGTAAGTTAATTATTCGAGGTGGCCTTAAGATAAATAATAGTGAGGAAAGCCTAATTTATGAACCCATATCAGTATCAAGTTTACCTATTGAATATAAAAAACGGTCAGATGGATTTATTTCATTAAAATTAATCCACCAATTCATAAATTTACTTTCTAGAATAATTCTTTCACCAAATTTTTCGACATAAGCTTCCCGTTCCGTGTCTGAAATATGCATCCTTTTTATTTTAAAAGACCAATCATCACGAACTGCAATAGAATACCCACCAATCAGAGTATTCTCTTTAAAAAGTTCAATCTTTTTTCTCAAGTTCTATTGCTTATGTCGTTCTACAAGTTTTCCTAACAAATCAAATAATCAATTTATATGCCAAATCAAGGAATCTACAAACAACACAAGTTATTTTATTTTCGGAATTTTACACGTTCAATAAAACTTAGAGCTTTTTTGAGCAAATTAGCTAATAAAATAATATATAGCATAAATGTACCCAACCATATAACCGAGAGGTTAAACCAAAATGTATCAAAAACATAGCCCAAAACCTTCTTTTCAGAAGTATAAAACTGAGCACGACCAAAGTTAGAAGTAGCCTCCATAAAAATTGGGGCTTTTTTTTGAATTAATTCTCCATCAAATTCTATTATTTTTTTTAGTTGCATTTTATTCAAAACAATATCTGCAAGGCTTTTATTATAATTATCCTCTTTAAGCTTGAATGCAGTATCTTTTCCAATATTATTAACCAATTCTACAAATTTTGCATCTTTTTTATTCCCCGCTTTCGTAGCTAACAAGTTAAATACTTTTTTAATGCTATCCAGATAAACTTTCACATCAGCTACTGACTCCGAAAAGATATCCAAATTATTAATACCAGCCACATTTGACATGGGAATTTCCTTTATAGCCATAGATTTTTCTCTGAAACCTATAATTCTACCATTTTCAGAAATGATTTTCACGTTTTCTCCAACTCCCCTTAAACTCATTCTCTTTCTGAGAAATGCCCACCCATTTCTTGTTGGAAATAAAAATTTTCGAGTTA
>JAOZNO010000547.1 GCA_029933755.1 Bacteroidales bacterium
ATGGGAATCAACGGTTCAAAGTGTTAACGGATAACAATCTGAAAATAGAAAAAGGAGAAGGTTTAGGAATCGGCAAAACACCTGGTATTATCAGTAAGAATACGTCAAACAAGCTTTTTATTGCAAAAGATAATAATATTATAAGTGTAAAATAATAAATTATATGAAGTTAAAACTATTTCTTCTTCTCTGTATCCTTTCTATTATAAACATAACTTGTAGAAAAACAGAGCTACCTGAGGCTTTTATACCTGATGAAATACCTGAATGGTATGAATTATTGGGAGACTGGGATATTGATGGAGTATTATCACCAAATGCTTTTGATGGAGGAATCGTATCACAGTCCGTACTTACAAGGAAAGATATGGATAATGATACTGGATGGTCAGAGATGAGCGTTGATTTTAAAATTGAAGGAGATGTCTCAAGATGTTCAATTGGCTTTGCTTTAAATGCTATCAATTCTGACAATTTTGGAATTGTGAGAATAAGCTTTAACTATTTTGAAGCAGGTTTGTGGAAATACAATTATTATCGCCCCTGGATGAAAGTTGAAATTGATCCTATTAAGCAAAATAAATCGTACAATCTGAAAATAGAATTAAGAACCAAATTAAATGATTGGCGTCCTTGGACTGTAAGTATAATAGATAATGAAAGTGGTGAAATTATACTAGAACAAGGTATTGACAATACATTGCCTTTGTTTGGCCGAGGAAAAACTGGTCTTTATGCAGTTACAGGTGCATATGCTTTAGATGGTCAAATTACATTTGAAAATTTTAAGATTGAAAAATCTACGACACATGTGGATGAAAATTATTTGAAACTGGCTCCACTTTATACAGATGGAATGCTTATGCAACGTAATGTTACAGTCCCGGTTTGGGGGATGGCAAAACCCAGAGAAACAGTTAAAATTGAATTTAATAATCAAGTATTTAGTGCATTAGCAGAGAACTCAGGACTATGGAAAATTGAGCTTCCTTCGATGAATGCTTCTACATCTTTAGAAATGTTGGTTACATCATTAACCGACAGTGTTATAATACAAAATATTGCGGTCGGGGAGGTCTGGTTAGCCTCAGGCCAGTCAAATATGGGCTTAGCCGTGAGTGAAACAGATATGAGTGCCCTGATAACAAATGATGCTGATGTAAGAATGTTTCTTCAGCCGCAATGGCCGGCAATTGATCCGGTATTTGATAGTGGTGGAAAATGGGAAAATGCACAAACAGGAAATGTTTCTAACTGGTCGGCACTTGCGTACAGTTTTGCCAAGCAAATGCGTAAAGAGCTAAATGTACCAATAGGAATTATTGGTTCGTATTGGGGAGGAACATCTGCTGAAAGCTGGTTGCCTCGTGAAATACTTGGTTCAGACCCAATTACAAAAACTATTTTAGATCAGTATTTAAGTGCTCAAAGCTCATTAGAGTCGGGAACACCCATTGCAAGCAATGTTCATCCGTTTAATGTACCTGATCAGAGTCATGCCCCGGGTTACTTGTACAATGGGATGATTTATCCACATATTCCGTTTGCTATAAGTGGAGTAATTTGGTACCAGGGTGAATCAAATACCTTAAGAGCAGCACAATACGAAACTTTATTCCCCATGTTAATAAACTCATGGCGAGAGGCATGGAACATGCCGGAAATGAACTTCCTATTTGTTCAGTTGGCGGCTTACGACGGAAAACTTTCGGGTAATAATCTTGTAAATGCATGGCCACATATTAGGGAAGGACAACGTCTCACTCTTAATAAATTAGAGAATACAGGAATGGCAGTTGCTATTGATTTAGGGGACATGACAAATATTCATCCAATACACAAAAGAGAATTGGGTGAAAGGTTAGCTCGTCTTGCTCTGCATGATGTTTATGGATATAATAATATTGTGAGATGTGGGCCTTTGTACGAATCGGTTGTGTTTGAAGGGAGTAGTGCAATTATCAGTTTTAGTGAGGCTAATTTGGGCTTACAAATTCGTGATGGAGGTATTCTTCAAGGATTTGTTATTGCAGGTTCAGATCGTCAGTTTTATACTGCTTCAGCAGAAATTAATGCAGACGGTAAAAGTATTCGAGTTTGGTCTGATAATATTGCTAGTCCGGTTGCTGTGCGATATGCCTGGGAAAATTATCCGATAAATGCGAATCTGATTAATAATGCCGATTTACCTGCATCACCATTCAGAACTGACGATTGGCAGCTCTATTAATAAAGTACATTTATATCAATCAATAAAAAAATTACGTATGATTAAAAGAATATTATTAATTATGGTAGTATTAACGGTATTAAGTTTTTATGCCTGTAAAAACAACTTGACTTCAAATAGTGTCAAAGTTGAAATTATAACGGATACTAATTATGCTAATGGAATCGGCTTGGAAGGTTCTAATTCTGGTAACACTGAAGTTATAAGAGTTCTTAATCCTTTTGGACCAAGTAAAAGTGAACCCAGTTGGAACTTAGCACAATGGGGAAGCAGGTATAATCTGAAAGATGCTAAACCTGTAAAAGGGGATGATGGAATTTCTTATTCAGATTCTGGAAAAAGCATCGTATTTAAAGCAGTTGATGGTTCAACACAGATAAGTATGGAAATGTTTGGCTCAAAAGAATATGATTCTCCAAGGAAATTTGGAGAAGATTGGCCACATATATTACTTGAACAGAAATTTGAAATTCCACAATCTATAAACAATATTGAAATACTTAATTTAAATTTGGACTTTAGGCTGCTGTTTAGTGAAATGAAAATGAAGCCAGACTTATTTAATCCAGAGCTTCACACAACACAATTTACAATTTACCTAACCATTCAAAATAGAAATTTAAGCTCAAAAGGCTATGGTGATTTTATTTGGTTTGGTTTGCCTTTGTATGATTATCGTTATGATGAAATTGAGGAATATGCTGCACAAGACGTAGGAAAGGAGGATGCATCAAATAAATTTATTTATAGTACCGCAAGTAAAAATCTTTTTAAAGAGATACCTAAAGATGGTAATTGGATTAATGTGTCGAAAGATATAATAGGTATTATTCGTAATGCATTTATAATAGCTCAGCAAAGAGGATTTTTAAAAGAGTCTGAATACGATGATATGTACATAACTACAACTAATATGGGCTGGGAAACACCTGGTACGTTCGATTGTGGTATTCAGTATAAAAATTTAAAACTAACAGCAACAATAAAAAAGTAAAATCATATGAACAAAAAAGAATCGCTAATAGTAATGTCAATATTTTTGATATTGTTTACAACAATATTTAATATTAATGCGCAGAATAATGATTGGAAAAAATATTCTGATGTAATACAGAAACATGTTTATAAGGGTTTCAAAAAAATGTACAGAGAGCCTGGTGGTAATTTAAAATATCCATTTCTAACACCGGGGGCAACTTATACCGACCAATTATGGGATTGGGATTCGTATTTTGCTAATGTAGGATTACGCCAGATTTTATTGGAAACAGGTAGTAGTAAAGACAAAAAGGAGATTGTAAGATATGAGCAAGGGTGTATTCTAAATTTTTTGGAAAATACGAGTATTGATGGATGGATTCCTATTGTAATTCAAAAAGATTCTGTTTATAGCGAGCTAATGAGTG
>JAOZNO010000548.1 GCA_029933755.1 Bacteroidales bacterium
AGCCATGGGATAATTCATCTATTTTTAATGATTTTTATTTCAATAAGTAAAAACAAAACATTCTATTTTTAAAAATGTCGATTTCTCATAAACTTGATATAGTTTTATGAGAAATCGTCATTTTTCATAAATGCCCAAATATTAATATAAAAAAATGACAGGAACAATTATTAATGTAGTAACCGTACTAATTGGAAGTACTATTGGTGTACTTTTAAAATCAAAGCTACCCAAAAATATTACAAAAACTGTTTTTCAATCATTAGGGCTTTTCACTTTGGCTTTAGGTTTTATTATGGCCTTTAAAGCCAATGACTTTTTAATTATTGTCTTTAGTTTGGTTATTGGGGCAATTATTGGAGAATCACTCGATCTTGAAAAAAGGATTGAAAGTTTTGCTTTAAAAATAAAAAAAAGGATTAAAATTAAAGATGAAAAATTCACAGAAGGTTTGTTAACAGCTTTCCTTCTATTTTGCATGGGCTCTATGACAATACTTGGTGCGTTTGATGAAGGTATGAAGGGTGACTCAACCTTATTGATAACAAAGTCTGTAATGGACGGTTTTGCTGCAATGGCCCTTGCCTCTGCATTTGGTATTGGGGTCGGATTCTCAGTAATTCCCCTATTAATTTACCAGGGCAGCTTAACCCTTTTCGCTAGTTTTTTGGGTGATTACTTTAATGAAAACATGATTAATGAATTAACAGCAGTAGGAGGTATTATGTTGATAGGCCTGGGAATAAATATTCTGGAGATTAAAAAAATAAAAATTTTCAATATACTTCCGGCATTGATATTGGTAGTTTTATTTACCTGGGCTAAAACATATATTGATTTTTAAAGCACTAAATTAATTATATAAATAGCTGATTTTCTTTATTTAATATACTATCTTTGTATACTACACTTTAAAATTTGAAACATGCAAACCAAATTAAACCCTGAGTATTTAATTTCCACCTTAAAAAAATGTATTAAATGGAAAAACGATCAGTCAATAACTGAAAGTAAGGCTGTTTTAAACATTTTTATGGATTTTTTAAAATTGCGGATTATCCCAAAAACAGATAGTGCAAAAAATGTTTTTGTTACATACCTGAATAATCCATTGAGTGAAAAATTAGAGGGTAAGTTGGAAGTATGGATAGAGATTGGTTTAAAAGAAAAGCCTGAGAACAAAGATGAGTTATTAAAAAAAATTGAACTTGTTGAAAATTTCAACAACTCTTCTGGTATAAAAACTAAAGTTACTGAGAAACCAGAGAAAGTAACAATTAAAGAAGAAACTGAAGATGAACAATTCATTGCTGAAAAATTATTTGATGATGATGATGATGATGACGATGAATTATTTGCTCCTGAACTAAAAGACCCGATAATTATTCCATGGGATTTCTCAGAAGTGGCCGGTTATGCACTTAAACATGCTTTACTATATGCGCCAATTATTGGTGCTCAAATATATTTGTTACATATTGTAAAAAAGGAGAGTGATATTGACAATGCGATTGCTAAATTAGAGAAATTAGCAGACAAAACCTTTGAAAAATATAATATCAGACCAAACCCATTAGTTAAAACAGGGAATATTTTCACCTCAATTACTGAAATTGCGAATAACAACAGGGCGAAGATGGTAATTATGGGTACTCATGGTATTAAAGGTATGCAAAAACTAACAGGTAGCTGGGCATTAAAGGTAATTGCAGGAACAAATACTCCTTTTGTAGTAGTTCAGGAAGCACCTGCAAATCAAAAAATAAAAGATATTGTATTTCCAGTTAATCATGCAAAAGAGAATAAGCAAAAACTTAAACAAGCAAAAAAACTAGCACAACACTACCAATTAAAGTTCATACTGCTTGTTGCCAAAGATATCTCCAATGCACAGTATAGAAGAAACACTAAAACGAATCTGAATTATGTAAAAAGTTTTTTTAGGCAAAATAATATTATGTATGAAGTAATTGCTGTTGAAGGAACATCAGACTCAACAGAAGCTACACTCCAATATTCTGCTAAAAACAATCCTGACCTAATTATGATACTCACAACAAAAAACATTAACATTCAGGATTATATGTTGGGAGCCGATGAACAAAAAATAATAGCTAATCGATCTGGAATTCCCGTAATGTGCATTAATCCTAAAAAAGTTGTTTTCTCATCTTATGGTGGATTTGGCGGGTCTCAATAGACCAGACAATATAATATATGAAATTTTAAAGGCCTGCAACAAATAAAAGCAGGCCTTTAAAATTTCATAGCTCATTAGTTATCAAAACAAAAACATCCTAATATCATAACTCACTTAATACATTAGAAAATATGTTTTCTAAATAATCATAATCCTCGATACCCACAGATAATCTGATAGTTCCTGGAAAAGGATATTTATCAGCCCATACTGCATCAACCGGCAAAAAAATAGTTTCAACATCTCCAAGTGTAGGTATTAAATGAAAATATTGGCTTATTTTTTCAATAAATAGGTCACAGTTTTTCTTTTTTTGCATATCGGTTTCTCCGGCAAACTGGAATGTTATTATTGCACCAAACCCATTTCCATTAAACATTTTTGAAGCCTCATTATATGTATAGTGGTCTCTAATTCCCGGGTAAAAAACCCGATTAACCAAAGGCGACTCATGAAAAAAACCAGCTAATTTGTTTGCATTTTCACATTGTTTTGGAAAACGAAGATTAAATGTCATTAACTGACTCCCAAGTCTGTATGCATCATCCGGACTTATCATGTGACCAACCAACTTGCGATATTCTATTGCTTTCTTCAATAGTTTGTCACTATTGCCACTAATAACTCCAGCGGTAATATTCCCATGTCCGGCAAAGTATTTTGTTGCACTATGAATTACCAAATCAGCACCAAATTTTAACGGTTTCAATAAATACGGACTAGCAAAGGTATTATCAACAATTATTATTATCTCCCTCTTTTTTGCTTCCTTGATAATTCTTTGCACATCTGCAACAATTAGCATTGGGTTCGAAATAGTCTCAAAATACAGCAGTTTAGGTTTAAATTTATCAAGCTGGTCTATTAACTTTAGATAGTTATAGGTATTATCTTCTGAATAAAACCTTTCTATTTTAATGCTCCGCCGCTCAACTAAAACTTCATCTATAAAAGTATTTGTCCCTCCATAAATATCATTAAAAAACATCCACTTATTATCTGTAGATTTATTTTGAAATATAGAAAGAGCAATATCAATAGCTGACATTCCACTCTGTGTAAGCAAAGTCCATTTAGCCCCCTCGATTCCCTTCAATTGTTCTTCTACAGACACAACAGTAGGATTTCGGTATCTTGAATAAATATAATTTTGTGGCTTATGCGGATGATTTCTCTCCTCATCAAAAGCTGAAATTGTTTTTTCACTATTTTCCAAATAAAAGCCAGTATCACGATAAAGTGGAGTTTTTTTCGAATTTATTTTATTCATAAGTTTATTTTTTATCTATTAGCCTGATTAATTATTCAGGTTAGTTTACCAAAAGATAAAAGTAAAAAATTATAACATCAATCTAACCTGAATAATTCCCCGCTAATGCGGGGCAGGCTATGCGTTTTTTCTTTGTTGGAATTGAGGCGTCGAACTTTGAAG
>JAOZNO010000549.1 GCA_029933755.1 Bacteroidales bacterium
GAAAATCTTCTTTCAGTTTATCAAATAGTTTTTTTATCCTTTCTTTAGCATCATCTCTGTTTAGAGAATGATCAACCACAATATTTACACTTGGCATATATTTATATTTATTAATAATAATCAGAAGATTACAGACTTAAGGTGTTTTCCCAAATACCATGTAGGTTACAACCTATTTCAGCCTTAATCATTTTTACATTTTCAAGTTTTACATAAAAGCTACCAAAACCTCTTGCTTTTCCAGCTTCGGTTTTAATCTCACTAATAAGCTCACCATCAAGATATAACTTCATATAATCAATCCAGTGGTCAGCAGCCGATGGGTGAATAATACCCTGCGAACCTATCGTAACATCTACCTTAGTAAAGCCATTTCCATCTTCTTCTTTAACAACAATTTCTGGTGTATGTTTCAATTCCAGTTTTGTTGGATTTTCAGAATCCTGAATTTTCATTTCTTGTCTATTGACAATTAATTCATTTTCTTCTGACTTTACCGTTTTAATTTCTTTTTCTTCATGCGTCTCTTTTTGTTCTTTTTCGGTACATGCAGAAAACATTCCAACGGCACTAACAAAACTTAGCAACCCTATTGATTTTAGTACTTCTCTCCTTTCCATAATATCAAATTATTTATTAGTTTTTATTAGTTTTTAACCTGATAATGCGCAAAGTACAAATAATTAATTTATCATTTTAATAATTAATTTGAAAAAAAATGAAAATGTGGTACGTTTTTAGCTTATTTTCCGTTTAATACAGGATTATTACTTTTTTTATTTCTAAATTAGTATTAATTAAAAATAATTTTAGCTTGTCATTTGTGTTAAATTACACAAAATATTATTTTTACAGTAAATTTGAAAATTATTGAAGAAACTTTATTAACTCAAAAACCAAAATTATGGATTCATTATTCAAAATTATTAAACCTCTGGTATTTATTTTCTTTATGATGGGGATTGTTTCCTGTGATAATAGCGGGAATAATTCAGATGACATTTTTGATGACAATCTTGACGAGGGATTTATTAAAGAAGTAGAAAGTCAAACCTATTATCTTATCCCATCACCTGAAGGATTGTTTAGTTTTATTAAAGATGGTGACCTTAAGTATCTTAAAGATATTTTAAATCCGACTGAAAATATTGATAAATATATTGACACTCGTTCAAAAGAGTTAAATTTCGGTATTTATTCTGCTGATTTAGCTTATGTATCGTCTTTTAATAAATATCAAGAGTCAGTTGATTATCTGAGTACAGTTAGAACTTTAAGTGATGAAATTGGCATATCGGCTGTATTTGATGAAAACCTGATAGGCCGGATAGATAATATTATAGATGATCAGGACTCACTATTAAAAGTTACCAGTGACTCTTATTTTAGCATTGTACGTTATTTGGAAAGTAGTAACCGAAAAAAATCATTGGCACTAATTGTTACAGGTGGCTGGATTGAAAGTATTTATGTGGTTACAAACCTAATAGATGCGTATAAGCCAGGTAGTGATGCAGTTCAATTATTGGCAGATCAAAAGCTGGTAGTTTCGAATCTAATGTCATATCTTGATCAAAATAAATCGGATGATAATATTCAGCGAACAATAAATGACTTAAAAAACTTACAAAAAATATATGAAAGTTTTGAAATCGAAAAAATTGAACCTGAAGAAAATAACACATCTGATTCTGATAAAATTGTTGTTGGCGGTTCTGCTAAAATAATTATGACAGAAGAACAGTTTATTACTTTGAAAAAAGAAATAGCCTTAATAAGAAATAAAATCACTAAAAATAGTTAATTTTAAAATTTAAATTGCGTAATTATATTTTTACATAGATAAAACAAGTCCCTGGATTTGGGAAGTTTGTGTCTAATAATTAAAAAATAAACAGATGAAAATACTAAAGTTTAAAATTATATTACTTCTTCTATTTATACCTGTAACAATTTTTGCACAATCACTTGATTGTCCATCAAGGTTAAAAATGAGACGACCTACGCCTCCTTTTAATTTTAATGACTTGTCAAAAAGTGCACAATGCCTTACTGGTAAAAAATATGAATTTGTACTTCCTTTAACAAAAGGAAAAGATTATCGAATATCCTTTTATGCAAGCCCAGTTTTCAACAATGAAATTAAGTTTAGAATTGTTGATGTAAATTCAGGAGACAAAGTATTGGATTTACCTGGTGAAACTGAAGGCAGTAATAAAGGAGAGTGCGCATTAAGAGCATATTATGATAATAAGCTTGGTAAGCTGGTACATCCGCACTTTGATTTTTACCCGGCAAATTCAACACAAATAAAAATCATCATTGAAGTGGCTTCTATTGAACAAGCAGAGTCTAATTCAAATTTGAATGTTCCAGAAACTAGGAACAAGGGATGTATTACCGTATTTGTGCAGGACAGGAAAGCTGAAGATATTGGTTTTTAACAAATAAAACTAAAAAACGATTTCTCAATCGCAGCATTTTACATGTTTTTAAGTGATTGTAGTGTTAAAATAACAACTAAAGCCGCTTTGCGGCTTTTTTTATACCTGACAATTTTTCACCCTGCTGCTGACAATTTGGATTATTTATGTTTTGGCATAAATAATGATAATGTGATTCTGAAAATATAATAAAATATCTAATTATTATTTAAATGGGAATTTCAGAAATAGAGTCACATTCAGCACTTGTTTCCAAAATACAGAATCTTGAAAACTCGTATTTATTATTGTACAAATCAGGAACTGATAACAGTGAATGTGCATTAAAAAATTTAACAAGTGCTGCTGAAAAAATGAAAAATGTAAATATTTTTCTTGCTGACGTTAGTAAAGTAAGAGATATTCACAGCTTATACAATATTAGTTCAGCACCATCCCTACTTGAATTCAACAAGGAATCTTATATTAATGTAGTAAAAGGATGTCAGGAGGATAAATATTACACAGCTTTGTTTGAAAATACAATATATACAGCTCAGGCAAAAAAGGATGGTAAAAAGCTTAAATCAGTTATTGTATATTCAACTCCAACTTGTTCCTGGTGTACTACATTAAAATCGTACTTAAAAAATAATAATATAAGGTTTAGGGAGATTGATGTATCAAAAGATCAAAAAGCTGCTGAAGCAATGGTTAAGAAAAGTGGGCAACAGGGTGTACCCCAAACGGAAGTTAACGGACAAATAATTGTTGGCTTTGACAAAACAAAGATTAACCAAATGCTTGAAATAAAAGCTTAAGTTATTATATTAAATAGTATTTTTGCAATTAAATTAAATAATTAAAATAAAATGAAAGAATTACAGCCGGTTAATCAAAATGTACTACTTGACATTACAGAAGATAAAACAGAACAAAAAACTGCTTCGGGAATCATTATTCCGGATTCAGCAAAAGAGAGAAATAAATTTGCGAAAGTAATTGCTATCAGCAAAATTGAAAATATGGAAATTTCAGTTGGTGATAATGTTCTTTATAAAGAGTTTTCGGGATCTGAAATTAAGTTTGAAGATAAAGAATATTTGTTAATTCCTTATGATGGGATATTAGCAAAGGTTGTAGAGACAGATAGTATTTAGTCTCTGCAAGAAAACGGCAAATACTGCGTTATTCTCGTCTTAATTTCC
>JAOZNO010000550.1 GCA_029933755.1 Bacteroidales bacterium
TAGTTTAAATATTGTATAACCCTAAGATGTTATAACTAAATGCTAATCTGTTATCCCGCTTATGGTTTTATTTATTTGGAATTGTAAAATAGAACCTCGAACCTTTATCAATTTCACTTTCTACCCAAATTTCACCACCATGTTTTTCTACAAATTCTTTGCATAATATTAAGCCTAAACCTGTTCCCGATTCACCTTCAGTTCCTTTTGTTGATGTATTTTCGCCAATATCAAATAGTTTAGATTGCATTTCTTTTGATATTCCAACACCCGTGTCTTTTACCGATATTTGAATGTGGGTTTGATTATTTTCATCTGTAATTTGACTTGCATTTATAGTAATTTCACCTTTTTCGGGTGTAAATTTTAGAGCATTAGAAATTAGATTCCGTAAAATTGTTAAAGACATATTTTTATCTGCATACGCTGAGATGGCTGACGGTATTTGATTTATTATTCTAATGTTTTTTTTGTTAGCTATTTGTACTAATAATTCAATAGTCTCGTCAGCTAATAAATACAGATTTAGTAGCTCAGGATTAAAATCAATACCTCCTTTTTGAGAGCGAGACCAAAGAAGTAGATTCTCAAGCAAATTATATGTACTATTTATTCCTTTATGAATGTATCCTAAATATTCCTTTTGTGTCTCTGCATTATATTCATCAAACTTTTTAGTTAATATTTCAGAAAAACCTAACATTGAGTTAAATGGACTTTTTAAGTCGTGTGCTATTATTGAAAAAAACTTATCTTTTGTTATATTTATTTCTTTTAGTTGTGCTTCACTATTTTTCAGAGCTTCTTCTGCTTTTTTACGCTCGGTAACATCAAAAATAATAACTAATAAATGTGTTTTATCACCAACTTTAACAGGCGTAGGATAACCTTCAACATTTCTTATTTCATTGTTTGCTAATTTATGTTTAAAGTGAAATACATTTATTTTGTGATTAATAGCTTTGTTTACTACTTTTTTCATTTCCTCAGCAGATAATACGTTAATCTCAGTCATGCTTTTGTTTAGCAATTCAGTTTTAGAGTATCCGTAAAAATCCACAGCTGCTTTATTTGCAACAAGTATCCTGTTTGTTGAAGAATCTATTGATAATATTATTGCTTTGTTTTTATCAATAAAATTTCTAAATTTTTCTTCGCTTTCTTTAAGCGCTTGTTCCGCTTTTTTACGGTCATTAATATTTCGAGTAGTTCCTATAATTTCAATATCGTTCGCAGGGTTAAAACGAAAACTTGAAGATACCTCTATCCAAACAAAACTTCCGTCTTTACATTTTTGCTGAAAATTATTTATTTGAATAATTTTGTCACTTGGATTTTCAATAAACTTTTGAGTTTCAGTTCTTATTATTTCTTCTACTCTTTTTGCGGATTCTGGCGAAAATCTTTCCTGCATGCTTTGTTGAAGAGATTCTTTTGCAGTATAACCGGTAATTTTAAATTCAGAAGGGCTTATATATGTAAATTTATTTTTTGAAACATTAAATATCCAGATAACGTCAGAAATATTTTCCGTAATATGACGATATTTTTCTTCGCTTTCTTTAAGTGCTTGTTCTGCATTTTTTCTTTCTGTAAGATCAACAACAGCTCCTCTGATACCAAAGGGTTTGTTATCTTTTAAAATTAGATTAGAAAATATTAAAATAGGAAACCTGCTACCATCTTTTCTTATTCCCGTATACTCGTTGTTTTTATAAATTCTGTTAACTATAATTTCTTGTATCGTTTCTTTTGCTCTATCTCGGTCTTCCGGTACTACCATTTGTAGAACATTAAAATCATCATTATATATTTCATCATTATATCCAAAATATTCAAATGCTTTATTATTTACATAATTAAATTTACCTGCTAAATCAACTTCATAAATAGCTACAGGTAAAAGGTTTGATAAATCTTCGTATTTCTTTTTAGCAATTATTAGTTCGGTTTCTGTTTTTTTCCTTAAAGTAATATCTTCTTTTATTGCAATAAAGCTGGTAATTTCCCCTTTTTTATTTTTTATTGGTGTAATAATTGAGCTTTCCCAGTAATATTCACCATTTTTTTTCTTATTATGAAATTCACCCTTCCATGTTTTTCCTGATAAAATAGTTTTCCATAGCTCTTCAAAATATTCTTTTGGCTGTGTACCTGAATTTAATATCCTGGGGTTTTGTTTATAAGCTTCTTCGACAGAATATCCTGTCGATTCAGTGAATCTGGGATTTACATATTCAATATTTCCATTAACATCTGTAATAACTATCGTGCTGGAAGTTTGTTCGAATGCTGTTGAAAATTTCTTAATTTTTTCTTCATCACTTTTTTGTCTCGAAATATCAGCATGAGTTCCTAACATTCTTTTAGGCTTACCATCTGCTGTTTTTGATAGGCTAATTCCTTTTGATAAAACCCATTTGTAAGTTCCGTCCTTACAAAGTAACCGGTGTTCATTTATGTAAACAGGAACTTCACCATCTGTATGTTTCTGAATATCTTCAAATACTTTTTCTTTGTCGTCAGAATGAATACGTTCCGACCATTCTTCCGAAGTATCACCTATTTCATCATCTTCAAAGCCAAGCATTTTTTTCCATTGTTTTGAGAAAAAAACTTTGTTGTTAGGAATATCCCAATCCCATAATCCTAATTCGCTTCCGTCAACAGCAAAATGCCATCTCTTTTCACTATCTTTTAATGCTTTTTCTGTTTTTTTCTGTTCAGTAATGTCATTCAGAATAGCAATCATGTAATCAACAGAACCATCAGTTTTACGAATTGCATTAACAGTAAGAGAAGAATAGAAAATATCTCCATTTTTACGAAAAAAACGTTTGTCCATTGAGTAACTGTCAATTTCATTAGCTAGTACACGTTCAAATTGCAACAAATCTTTTTCCAAATCATCAGGATAGGTCATTTCATCCCAACTAAGCTTAAAAAATTCCTCTCTCGAATATCCAAACATATTTAAAATAACATCATTCGCTTCAAGCCATCCTTTTTCTAATGATGTTTTTGCCATTCCCAACATGCCTTGGTCGAAATAAGTTTGATATTGTTTTTCTGTTTTTATAAGAGTGTTGCTGATGTTTTTATTCTGTTTTATTTGAAACTTTAGTTTTTGAGTAATTCTGAAAAAGAAAAATGCTATTGAACTTAGAAATAAAAAGATAAAACTAAATGGGATAATTATATTCCAAGGGATATGTATTTTATTTACATAATCAGTATAAAATAATCCTTCAGTATCTATTTCATCATCAAGCAGTCCTATTTCCTTGTATATTTTAACTATTTTTTCCCATCTTCTGTAGTTTGAATAACCAATGGGAACAACATTAGGCAGGATTATCTTTTTCATTTTCTCTGCTTCAAAAGCCAGATGCTCTTTGCTGTGTCTTTTGCTATATTTATTGTAAATAAGTTCTATAATTTCATCTGAATTTTTCATTGCATACTCCCAACCTTTTAAGGATGCTGTTCTAAAATTCAGGGCAAGTTTTGGATTGTCTTCTAATAGTTGCTCAGAAGTGATTAATATATCGCCATAAAAATCAATATTTCCGGAAATAGGTGAAAATATTTTATAATCAAAGTTTTGTTGTTGTAATAAAAAAGGTT
>JAOZNO010000551.1 GCA_029933755.1 Bacteroidales bacterium
CCTTTAATTTTTTGGTTGATACTATAAATGAAGCTCCTGAAGTTATCGCATTTATTTTTATGATAGACCATGACCACAGTTTTGATTTCCCTAACATCGTTCGGAAAAATTTTGAAAAGATTGGGCAAATGATTTGGGCTAAAGGAATCCAAACTGCTGAAATCAATAACAAAAGAACCATTGAAGAAGTTTTGGCAATTACTTTTGGCCTGCCTGTAAAAATGTTAGAAATGAGAAGAAAAAACATTATTTCTGATAAAGCATTAAATGAACAGGATATTGATAGTATGGTTGAAATTTGTTTAAATGCTCTAAAATAAATCGCATTGCGATATTTTATATCAATTATTTGAAAGCCTAATTTTAATTTAGTGAATGAATATTGACGGCACTCCGAAAAGCCGCTTAGCGGGTAATCCTATTGAAAGCAAAAATATATCAATCTGTATATCTGCCTATTAAGAACCCGCTTAGCGGCTGAATGCTGAAAATTACATTTTTCGGAGTAGACTCAATATTCATTTTAATTTAAAAAATAAACAGATGACTAAAAAGATATTAATTATTAATGGACATCCCCGTAAGGATAGTTTAAATTATACTATGGCAGAAGCTTACAGAAAGGGAGCAGAAAACACTGGTGCAAAAGTTAAAACTTTAAATATTATTGATTTGAATTTTAATGAATTCGGAACTGTTTTTAAAGATTCTGAGCCTGTTGAAGATGTGAAAAAGGCACAGGAGTTAATTTCCTGGGCTGATCATACTGTTTGGGTGTATCCCACATGGTGGTATACCATACCAGCATTATTGAAGGCTTTTATGGAACAAACATTACTTTCGGGATTTGCTTTTAAATATTTAAAGAGTGACAAAGTTATTAAGTGGGATAAGCATCTAAAAGGGAAATCCGCACGCATCATTTCTACAATGGATGCACCACCTTGGTATTATAAACTGTTTGTACGTGATCCCGGATTCAAAACTATGAAATCTTCATTGGGTTTTTGTGGAATTAATCCTGTAAAAAGATCCTATTTTGGGTCGGTTAAAGTTTCAACCGATGAACAAATTACAGCTTGGATTAAAGGTGTTGAAAAGCTGGGACGAAACTTAAAATAAGTATTATGAAACCAGTATGTAAAAAACGAACATATGAAAATAAGTAAAACAAAAAAAGTAATTTTCGCAACAGCAATTATTTTGATTGCCTTAGTTGGTTTTAATTATGAAACGAAATCAGATAAAATGATTGAATACAAACATAATACATCGTTAAAGATAATAAAGGAAGATTGGAAGGGAAATGTGTTTATTGATGGTGAATTTGCAAATAATGGAAAAAAAGACCTGAAATTTACCCCTTATGATATCCTTAAATGGAAAATTTCTAAAAATCCACAGGAAAAAGAAAAAAAGGACGATGAATTTACTTTAAAAGTTATTAAAAGTACTAATTTTTTAAAATCAAATGAAGATATGATTGTTTGGTTAGGCCATGCAACATTCTTTATTCGTATTAATGGAAAAACATTAATAACAGACCCTATTTTTTATGATATGCCGATGGTAAAACGTTTGGTAGAACTACCTTGTAAAGTTTCGGATTTAAAAAACATTGATTACATTTTACTTTCACATGGTCACCGGGATCATTTTGACAAAAAATCAATATCTGAATTACATCAAAATAATCCAAATATTGAGGCATTAGTACCTTTGGAATTAGCTGATTTTTTTAGAAAGGAAAAAATAGCGAACCAACAAGCAGGCTGGTATCAAAAATTTGAAACAACAAAGGATTTAGAAATTTTCTTTACGCCGGCCAAACACTGGAATAGACGGGGAGCTTTTGATTTTAACAAAACGCTGTGGGGCAGCTTTGTAATAAGGGCAAATGGAAAAACCATTTATTTTGCTGGTGATACAGCTTATGGTGAACATTTTTCTGAAATTAACAAGCTCTTTGGAAATATTGATTATTGTTTACTACCCGTTGGTGCATACAAACCTGACTATATTATGAAACAATCGCATATTTCGCCAAACGAAGCATTAGCCGCTTTTGATAACTTAAAAGGGAAAATGTTCATTCCTATGCATTATGCAACTTATGATTTAGCTGATGAACCTTTGGGTGAACCAGTTCGTATTTTACAGAAAAATAATAATATACAGAACATTAGAATACTTGATATTGGAGAACAGTTGAACTTAGAAATTTGAACTTAGAAATTTGAATTTAAAAATAAAAAATATGAAAACAGTATTAATAACAGGCGCATCAAGCGGAATAGGAAAAGAAATGGCTTATGTATATGCCGAAAATAAATATAATTTGATACTTGTTGCCCGAAGAAAAGAAAATTTGGAGGCAATAAAAAGTGATATTGAACAGAAACATAAACTTGATGTACAGATTTTTGATGTAGATCTATCAAAAACAAACAGTGCCGAATTATTGTACAATAAGGTGAGTGAGCAAAAACTTAAAGTAGATGTATTGATTAACAATGCAGGATTTGGTATTAACGGAAAGTTTAAAGATATTGACATGGAATGGGAGGAAAGCATGCTTATTCTAAACATGATAACACTTACCAAGCTTACAAAACTTTTTGTTAAAGATATGCTTAAAACCGGAAGTGGTAATATTATCAATATTGCATCAACTGCATCGTTTCAGGCTGTCCCAAATTTTGCAACTTATGCAGCAACAAAAGCTTATGTTTTGCATTTTTCTGAAGCCATTGCTTACGAACTAAAAAACGATAATATTACCGTAACAGCTATTTGTCCCGGGGCAACTAAATCAGAATTTGCAGAGGTGGCCGAAGTTGACCAAAAGCTATTTTCAAAAGCACCAAGCTCAAGGGAACTGGCAGAGTTTACATTTTCTGCTATGAAAAAAGGGAAAGTAACATCAATTCATGGATTGATGAACAACTTACTTGTATTATCGGCAAGAACTACGCCTAGGAAAATAGTAACAGCAGTTGCGGCAAATGTGATGAAATAAGTTTTTCATATTTAAAGAAACAGAGCCTCTATTAAAACCCTAAAACGGTTTATTAGAGGCTTTCCTTTTTTTAAAATATTTTTTGACAAAAGTCAATAGCTTTTTTTTCACAAATAAAACGCCACAATTTTCAGGCAATTTAATTGCTTCGACACATTTTTATAATCTACTACTTGCTTGTACCAATCATTAAATTAAACTGTGCATAAATGGAATAAATATCTGTCTATAAATACATTGTAATGACAATATGTTTAACATTAGATAATAAATACAAATCTGGCAAACGCATCTAATGTATTTATACCTATCTTTGATCCTCACCCAAATAATTAAAAACTAGTGTTATGAGAAAAGTATATCTACAAGCATCTATACTATTTGTATTTGTTTTTAGCTTAAGCAATTTAGCAATTGCACAAGGCCTGCAAAATCTTGAAAAATACGAGTTAGATAATGGGCTTACCATTATATTAAATGAAGACCATACACGACCTGAAGTTTTTGGTTATATGGTATGTAAAGCAGGAGGAAAAGACGATCCTTCGGATGCTACAGGAATGGCACATTACATGGAACATATGCTTTTTAAAGGTACCATGCAGT
>JAOZNO010000552.1 GCA_029933755.1 Bacteroidales bacterium
TACTTTTTAGTATTTTGCAAACATAACCCTGTCAGGGGTTTTTAGACTAAGCTCAATGTATTTCAAGCATGACAAACAGTGTGTGGGCAATACTATTTCCAATAAAGCCGGTATCCAATACCAAATTCTGTATAGTCAGCAACACCCTTGCTTGTTTTAAGCGATATGTTTGCATAAAAATTCTTAGAAATCAGGTATCGAATACCTACTTTCTGATAAACAGATCCGTCTTCTTTATATTGTGCATGAATATATGTTCCAATATGAATAATCAGCATTATTTTATTGAGCTCTGCCTCAAAAGCAAGATGCATTCCATAACGCATAATATCAGTTGTACTAATATTAAGGCTTGAATCAGGGTTCATCGTCTCGAACAAAGATTCATCAAAAAAAGCATCAAACCCAAGTCCTATTTTGTGTTTTAAACTAAGTAAACGCAAATAATCTGCAGAAAATGATGCTACATGGTAAGATATTCCACCTTCCGGTCTTTTTTCTTTAACACCTGTTGCCAGAAGAATTGAAATATTATTTTTTTTCTTTATTTCGGGTAATTCATGTTTAACAAATTCCCTTACCGGGGTTTTTAAGCGGTACTGTAAGCCTAGCCTATACGAAAATAGGTTAACTCCAAGATTAGGCATCTCAATTGCACCATTTGAAAAATGAGTAGCACCAAAGCCGTTAATTAAATCTAAATGCTCACTTAAACGATAACGATAATTTAGTGCAAGATCAAAATATATATTTAAATGTGAACCAATTGCCAAATTTCCCTGGTTAAGATATGCTAGCCCACTGGATATTCGGTAACTTAATAAGTGCTTATTTCGTTTAAAAATGGGAATATCTACATATGCAAAAAGAGCATTAACTTGCCCGAGTTCTTCTTGATTCCCCAAATCTGCATAGTAATAGCCAAAGCCATAGCTTGGGTAACGATATAATTGTTCCCAGTATTTCTCACCATAAGTTTGTTTACCAATTGAAACATCAAATACTTTTATATTTCCACCAATTATTTCTTCAAGTGAAGGTTTGTGCTGCCAGATAAAGCCATATTGAAACTTACTTTCCAGAAAAAGATTTCTGTGTTCATTTTCTTGAGCACTAATAAAAAATTCGTATCTTGTCAGTGCTGAAAGAAATAAAATAAGTAAAATAGTTTTTTTAGTCATTGTCGTTTTCAATTTTGAGAGGGCAAAAATATGAAGACAAAAGTGAAAAAATAAAAATAGAGCTGAAAATATTGTTTAATATATTTCTGTATCCTTTTTATATCAAAAAATATAACTAACTATAAATAAGAAAGCTATGTTTGGAATAAAGTTTATAAAGTTTGATTCAATGACTCATGTTATTCATTATAAAAATGGAAAAATAGTTAAAGAGGGGCAGGGTTTGTCTTTTCTCTATACTTCATATAATTCATCAATCGTAGCAATTCCGATGGGAAGTAATGACTTACAGTTTATTTTTAATGAATCAACCGGCGACTTCCAGAAAATTAGTATTCAGGGACAGATTACCTATAAAATTAATGATGCTAAAAAATTAGCTGAATTATTGGATTTTACAGTTGATTATGAAGGTGATTATAAAGAAGATGATGGTGAAAAATTGAAACAGCGTTTGATAAATGAAGCACAAACAGCCACATCATCATATATTCAAAGTCTTCAGCTTAAACAGGCTATTGTGAATGCGAAAAATATAGAACTAAAAATTAAAGAAGGTTTAAAGGTTTCTGATGCTGTTTTATTATTGGGTGTTGAAGTTTTGGCGGTAAATGTTGTAGCTGTAAAGCCTAGTCCGGAAATGAGCAAAGCCCTTGAGACGACAACACGTGAAGCTTTACAGCAAGAAGCTGATATGGCCATTTATGAACGCAGAAATTTTGCTGTAGAACAGGAACGAATGATAAAAGAAAGTCAGTTAAGTACAGAAATTGCTGTTGAAGAGAAGAAAAAACAAATTGTAGCGAAGAAGAATGAATCACAGGTTTTGAAAGCTGAAAATGAGCGAAAACTACGAGAAATGAAAATTGAAGCCGATATTTCAATTGAAGAACAAAATAAAAGTCTAATAAATCTAAAAATTGAAAATGAGAAAAAACAGGCTGATTCTGAAAAGTACAGACTAGAAGCAACATTACAGCCCTATAAAGAAATGGACTGGAAAACATTGCTTGCTATAAACCCACAAGGAGGTAGTCCAAAATTAAATATTGCCCTGGCTTTTAGGGAACTTGCTGAAAATGCACAAAATATCAATAATTTGAATATCACACCTGATTTGTTGGATTCTTTGATTTCTGAGGAACAAGCGCAAAGGTAATTATGATAAAAATTGAAAACATAATTATTGTTCGTAGTAAAACAAGGCTTGAACAGTTGACTGAACGTTTTAATACGGTTGAACAGGCAAAGTTTTACGTTAAAAAACAGAAAGAATCATTTGATTTTCAACGGGCAGCAAAAAAAGCAAGCAAACGGATGAAAATTGCCCCGCATGATTATGATGCTTCTTTTGCACCCTATGAAATTGAACACCGAAATTTTTATGATGCTTTTAACCTTGTACAAAAAGAAGTTAAAAAACAACTAAAATTCAAAATTGTTGAACAAGAATTTCTTCCTAGTTATATTTTTTCAGAAAAGGATTTGGTTATTGTTATTGGTCAGGACGGCTTGGTGGCAAACACTGCAAAGTATGTTCATAATATCCCTATAATAGCTGTAAATCCTGATCCTAGCCGTTATGATGGTGTCTTATTGCCATTTACAAGTACGAATTTTATTCCGGCGGTGAATAATGTACTTAAGGGTACATATAATTACAAAATGGTAACAATGGCCGAAATAGAATTAAATGATGGTCAGAAATTGCTTGCTTTCAATGACTTTTTTATTGGTCCAAGCTCTCATAGTTCGGCAAGGTATGAAATTACATTTCAGGGTCAAAGTGAGAAACAATCTTCGAGTGGTATTATTGTTTCAACCGGAGCAGGTTCAACAGGTTGGTTAAGCTCGCTTTTTAATATGGCCAATAGTATTCATTCAAGCTTTCATGGAACTGAAAAGTTTCCCTATCAATCTATTCCTATGGATGAGGAGAAGCTGGTTTTTGTTGTAAGAGAGCCTTTTTTAAGTAAAACTTCACAGATTCAGGTCGCCAGTGGAGTAATTTATCCGGGTGATGAGCTAATTATTGAATCGAATATGCCGCAAAATGGAATTATTTTTAGTGATGGAATTCAATCTGATTTTTTAAAATTTAATTCAGGTGCTATTGCAACCATCCAAATTGCAGAACAAAAAGCAAAACTGGTTTTGCCTTGATTATTCCTTTCAATTAAAACCGATAATGGACGCAGTAACAAAACTATATCATCTTTCTTTTTTTCATTGTGAAAATTATGATTTCTGCAATTTCTTTATAGCTCATGGTCATAACATTAAAAGTTAAATCAAAAAGCTCATCAAAGTCTTCTTTAGCCTCAAATGATTTTCTTAAAGCATTTCTTTTTTTGTCAATATCTTTAGCATATTTGGCTACATCAGGTATGTTTAATTTCCTTTTTTCTGCCGCCTTTTTAACACGCCAGTCAAAAGGAGA
>JAOZNO010000553.1 GCA_029933755.1 Bacteroidales bacterium
TGCAGTCAGCTGCGGCTTTTCGGAATGCCGTCAGATATTAAAGACTTTAAACAAAACAAACTAAACTTACAAATAATGATATTAGTTAGTGGGGGAACAGGAATGTTGGGTACACATTTATTGTTTGAACTTGTAAATAGTGGTGAAAAAGTACGGGCAATGAAACGCAAAAGCAGTTATATGGATACTGTAAAGAAAATTTTTGCCTACTATCATTCTAATTCAGAAAGTCTTTATAATAAAATTGAATGGGTTGATGCTGATATTCTGGATATTGAAAGTGTTAATGCCGCGATGAAGGATGTGGACGAAGTATATCATGTGGCAGCAATCGTTTCGTTTAGATCATCGGATAAAATAAAAATGATTAAAAATAATGTGGATGGTACAGCTAATATGGTAAATGCTGCTTTAGAAAATAATATTACAAAATTTTGTCATGTAAGTTCAATTGCTGCTTTAGGTGTTAGTGATGATGGAAAACCAGTAGATGAAGAAACTTTCCGGAAGCCTGATTCTGAGTATTCAGGATATTCAATTAGTAAGTACCTGTCAGAAATGGAGGTTTGGAGGGGTGTTGCTGAGGGCTTAAATGCAGTTATTGTAAATCCATCAATAATATTGGGGCCGGGCTATTGGAAAGTTGGAAGCCCCAGCCTGTTTTATAGCGTTTGGAAAGGCTTAAAGTTTTATGCTAAAGGTGTAACTGGTTATGTTGATGTTTGGGATGTTGTTAAAATAATGATTCACCTAATGAAAAGCCCGGTTATCAACGAACGATATGTAGTTTCTGCAGAGAACTTATCTATTAAAGACCTATTCGGCCTTATTGCAGATTCAATAAATAAACCAAGGCCAAATATTTTTGCCAGACCTTTTATGATAAGTATTTTTGCCCGACTTGAATATTTACGAAGCAAACTTACCGGGTCTTTTCCCATAATTACAAAGGAAATGGTTAGTAGTGCAAATTCACTTTCATATTATTCAAATAAAAAAATTTCTGATTTACTTGAGTTTGAATTTAAACCAATTGAAAAATCAGTTAAGGAAGTTGCAAAATTATTTATGAAGGACTTTAATTAGAATTATAATTTTAAGCATGAAAATAAAATTACTTATTGTCTGTAAATCAAAATGTAACAATAATTAAAATATTACTCTGTTGATTCAAACTCTTATTTATTGAACTTTCAAACTAAGTTTGATTAAGAAAATAGTAAAAATACACAATAAGGAATGTGCTTTAGCGTTATTAATATGAATTGATTTATGGAATGAAGCTAGGTAGAGTAGTCCTGTACTTAGCAAGAAAAGAAGCAGAATGATTTCCCCGCTACTGTTAATCCGGTTAAAGCGGGGAATTTTATTTACTGTTTGTCTCTAAAGTCCAATTTCTTCGTTACACCACTTTTTAAAACGCTCATTTACGAAAGTAAACTCCCTGATTTTCAAAAGTGGCAAGCCTCGAACTTGTATTTTAGAGCTCAAACACATAGACTTTATGGCCTGACTCTATTTTATCTCTTCAAAAAACACCAAATACTGCGTTATTCTTATCTTAATTATCAAGAAGAATGGGAAAATTTAAAATGAGACTGATTGCTGTTTTTTTGTTTTCATTAAGTTCACTTGGCCTTTTAGCTCAATATGAAATTTGGACAGTTGGGACGGCAAGTACAATACCTGAAGGACATCTGGATGTAAGTGTCTTTAGACCTGCCCGATATGGTATTAGCAAAACACTTGAAGTATCGGCACAACCATTTATATTTCCTATTTTACCAAATGGTCAAGTAAAAAAGACCTGGTATAAAAAAGAGTTTGTTTTTGCTACTGTTCACGGAATAAATTATCCCTCTATGTTTCTGAATATGGTGCGAAAAAGGGATAATCCTGAATTAATTCCTATTGATTCAGTTGTACCACAGTTTTTTACCATAAAAAATGAGGTGATTGTAAGCAAGATACTAAAAAAAGCAAGTACCTGCGAAGCAGAAAACTTTGTACTCTCATTAAAACTTGGTATTCAGTTTGCTTTTCAGTTTGGTGAAAACACTTTGCCCCAAATTGAAAAACCGATTATTTACCCCAGAACCTATATTTATCATAAAGAAATATTATGGTACGTAGGTGCTGATATTGATGGTCACTTAAATTCATTTATTAACTTTTCAGCTGATCTTGATTTTCTTTCAATAGGTTTGGGAATTGACGATTTTGCAATTGAACACAAAGGTCTGTTAGTGATGCCTTTAACAGAAAGCTTGATGATTCTGGGGGGGTATAAGATTTCATACGGTACATATCCTTCAGGAAGTAATTTTGCTATCTACCCTATGCTTGATCTATCCTGGAAATACATTTTTAAATACCGAAAAGCAAAACAGAAAGGTTTGTTTGAAGATAAAATGTTTTAGACTGAATAATTAATCAGGTTAGTTTGAATTTTGTATTAAGGATACTAACAAATCATTAACCTCCTGACTACGTGTTAAGGTCATCATGTGAGAACCGCCATCAATTAGAAAATTGTATTTCACATTTTTAATGGGTATTGTATGATCATTATTTCCATGAATGTGCACTATTTTGGGGTCGTAGTTTTCTCTATCCCAACGAACAATCATTCCAATAGTCCTTTTTAAGAAAACCGGATTTTTATCTTTCAGCATAGCAATACAGGTTTCTTTCTCCTTTTTTCGGTCAGGTTCAAATAATGGCTGAGCAATAAATGTTGACTGTTTAATCAGCCATTTTGGGATGATTTTATAAATAGGGATTGCTTTTTGAAACCTATATTGAGAAGGCAATTCATTTCTACATTTAGCACTGGAAATTAGTATTACTTTCTTAGGTTTTAATATTTCATTGATTTCAGTTGCTACCATACCCCCTAATGACACTCCTATTAAATAAAACTCTTCGGTAGTATCAATTTGTGAGGATAATCTTAATGCGTATGATTTTAAATCTTCTCTTTTATGTGGGATTTTCCATTTTACATAGTGAATTTTAAATATAGTTGTATCAAATTTTAGATTTTTGAATAATCTTTCATCAGCTCCCTGACCGGGAATTAAATATATATTTTTCTTTTTTTCCATGGATTGCGATATTGATTCTATACTAGTTAAGCCTAAATATCCTGCTAGTACAATTCTAAAAATACTCTTATACGTAAAAGCTTTCATATCATGTGTAAATGCACAAAGAATATATGTGGTCTTGACAGAACAAGTATAAAAACTCTAAAAAATAGCTTCAGCTATTATTAAATCAATCCTATTGGTTATTTTTATGTTTTCTCTATTTCCTTCAACCAAATTTATTTTTTCACCAATAGCTTCTAAAACACTTGCGTCGTCAGTGAAATTTTCTGTATATTTTTGCTCATAAGCTTTTTTAAGAATTTTAATTTTAAAAACCTGTGGAGTTTGAATTAATCGTAATTTTGAACGATCAATAGGAATATTTGCATTGTTGGAAACCTGCCTGACAGAATCAACCGGAAGTATTGCAGGAATTGCATTACCAAAAATTTTAGCTTGCTGAAAACAACTTTCAATTGTATTTTGACTAACTAATGGTCGTACACCGTCATGTATTGCAATCAAAT
>JAOZNO010000554.1 GCA_029933755.1 Bacteroidales bacterium
CCATAATTTCAATAAAATGATATGGAGATGTACCGTCCACAATTTGATCCATAATTTGACGGGCATTAATTAATCCGTGTGCAACCGCAAATTTAGCTTCAACACCTTCAAGGAAACTGTATTCAGGCAAACAATCTTCAAACTTTACAGATGCTTCTTTAATTCCTTTCAGTCCTCTTACAGGTGTAATGTTCAAATTTTCAAAAGGAACAGGTCTTCCAGTAATAAGGAAGTATGCTGTACGTAAAGCTGCTTCCATAACACCACCGGTAGCACCAAAAATTACACCTGCACCAGAAGATTCACCCATAATGCTGTCAAAATCATTATCTTCAAGTTCAGTGAAGTTTATACCTGATTGTTTAATCATGTGCCCAATCTCGCGGGTTGTTAATCCTGCATCTACATCCTGAAAACCGCTGTCACGCATTTCAGGCCGGTTGGCTTCATATTTTTTAGCAGCACAAGGCATTCCTGCAACACTGACAATTTTTGAAGGATCTAGGCCTTTTTTCTCAGCATAATAAGTTTTAGTTAATGCACCAAACATTTGCTGAGGCGATTTACAAGTTGATAAATGATCTAAATGCTCAGGATACATGTGCTCAATAAACTTAACCCAACCCGGAGAACATGAAGTAATCATTGGTAAAGCAACTTCTTTTTTGTCAACAAGTGCTTCTTTTAGCCTGGTTAATAATTCTGTGCCTTCTTCCATAATCGTAAGGTCAGCACTAAAATCAGTATCAAGAACTGAATCAAAGCCCATCTTTTTTAATGCGGTAACCATTTTGCCGGTAACTCTTGTTCCTACCGGATAACCAAGCATCTCACCAAGGGCAACCCTAACTGAAGGGGCTGTATTAATAACTACATGCTTTTCAGGATCATCAATTGCTTCCCATATTTCATCGTAATAACGTCTTTCTGTTAATGCAGCTGTTGGGCAGTGAATAATACATTGACCGCAATTGGTGCAAACAATCTCATTCATAGGTAAATGCATAAAAGTAGATATCCTCATATCTTTCCCACGTCCGGTAACGGCAAGGGCATTAACATGTTGCAGTTCGGCACATGTGCGTACGCATCGCTGGCAGCGGATACATTTACTTTCATCTTTTTCAATCGACCATGAAGACCTGTCAATTTCAAAATTCTCTTTTAAAGGGCTTAGGTATATGCTATTGTCCACATTATATTCAGCTGATAAATCCTGAAGTTCACAATTGGTATTTCTATAGCATGTGAGGCATTGTGTATCGTGTTCCGAAACTAATAAAGCCATAAGGTCTTTTCTTGCCCTACGTACTTTTGGTGTAGAGGTTTTTATGACCATCCCCTCTTCAGCAGGAGTGGCACATGAAGGTGTTAAATTGTTTTTCCCTTCCTGTTCAACCACACAAATACGACAATTACCTGCCACACACAAATCTTCGTGGTGGCATAAGGTTGGTATCCTGATATTTACTTTTTTGGCAGCATCCAGAATTGATTTTCCTTTCTCAATGCTTACCTCGTTGCCATCTATATTTAATTTTATTATTTCTGACATTTTTTGTTTTTTTAAATTAAACTTTTAACTGTACAACATTAAGGTTCTAGAAAATCATCTCTTCCCTAAAATTCTTAACTATTGAAGAAAATGAATTAGTAACAGATTGTCCTAAACCACATTTGGAAGTTAAACGCATGGTTTCTGCTAGCTTTGAAAGCTGATCAAGATACTCTGGTGGTTTAGTTCCTGCTTTAACGGCTTCAATACCTTTAAGTAATTGTTGTGTGCCAATTCTACAAGGAGTGCATTGGCCACAAGATTCTTCGGCATAAAAGTCAAGGTAGTTGTGCAATACATTATACATGGATCGTGTACTGTTAAAAATCATGGTGGATCCGCCTGTTGTGTTCCCTTCGCCAATAATTGAACTTTTAAATTGTTTGCGTGGAATACAGAATCCTGCAACTCCACCAACCTGTACTGCTTTTGTGTCACCATCACCAAATTCATTGGCAAAATCTTCAACACTCATACCTAATTCCAGTTCATGAACACCTTCTTTTGGTGAATCGCCTGAAATTGAGAATAGTTTAGAACCATGCTGGTCATCTGTACCAAGACTTTTATACTCATCTGCACCAATACGGCAAACCATGGTGGCCGAGGCCAAAGTTTCCACATTGTTTACTGTTGTAGGCTTACCAAGATAACCTTCCTGAATCGGATAAGGTGGTTTATTCCGAGGTTCGCCTCTTTTCCCTTCCATTGATTCAATTAATGCAGTTTCTTCACCACAAACATAAGCACCTGCTCCAAGAAAAATTTCTATTGTAAAATCAAGTTCGATGTCTTTGGCATATTTATCATATAATTTTATTTCTTTTTCTAGTTCAGGTATAAGATATCTGTATTCTCTTCGTAAATAAATAAACCCTTTAGTTGCACCAACAGCCCATGCACAAATAGCCATGCCGGAAATTACTTTCCTGGGCACTTCAACAAGCAATTTTCGGTCTTTAAATGTTCCCGGCTCACCTTCATCAGCATTACATATTACGTATTTTTGATCACTTTTTTGCTGTGCAGCAAACTTCCACTTTAAACCGGTTGGAAAACCTGCACCACCTCGTCCTCGCAAACCTGAGTCTATGAGCTCCTGAATTACATCTTCTTTTTTCCGCTGCTTTACTTTTTTTAGGATATCGTAGGGTTCAACAGAATATGGACTAAAAATGACATCAACTTTTCTTAAATTATTATTTGACATATCTAAATCTCCTATTTTTTAATTTAAAATTTGTTTCTGATATATTCCCCTAATATTTTGCGAACTTTGGTTGGGGTAAGTTCAGTAAAATATTCTTCGTTTATGAGCATTGCAGGGCCTTTATCACATAATCCAATGCAGTTTGTTTCTAGAAGTGAAAATCGCTTCCCTTCAGTAGTCTCACCCACTTTTATCTTTAGCATATCTTCCATGGTTTTAATCAATTCACTTTTGCCTTTCATATCGCAGGTAATGGATTTGCAAACTCTAATCTTATATTTCCCATCTGATTCTGTATCCAAAAAAGAAAAAAACGAAGCCGTACCATAAACTTCAGCAGAAGCTAAGTCCAGTTCCTTTGCTACTTCAAGCATTGCTTCTTTAGAAAGATAATTGTGTTCAAGATGAATTCCCTGCAAAATTGGGAGGAGGTTTTTTCGTTCTCTCCCGTATTTGTCAGCTAAATTCTTAATAAGTTCTTTTACTTCAGCCATATCAAATTGTTTAATAAAATTAATTCTATCATTTATTCTGGTGTAAAATTATAAATATTAGTACATTAGAAACATGATATTTATTAGCTTATGACATGATTTTAGTCAGAATTTTATGTTTAATTAGACTAAATCAAAATAAGGCCTAAATTTATAGTGAGGATTTTTTAAAAGAAAATTAGTTCCATTAGAAGAATTGGAACTAATTTTATTAATAAAACAAGTTTATTTGTAATTAATAGGCTGGATATTGTTAATTCTGTTTAAATACGAGCCTTAGCTTAATATGAAAATTTGAACAGTTTCCTATTTTGCTATTTGTTTAATACAAAATAAATTAATATGAAATCTTTA
>JAOZNO010000555.1:0-747 GCA_029933755.1 Bacteroidales bacterium
CCCCAAAAATACATTACAACAGCAATTACAATTACACCAATAAGGTTTAAGGAAAAACCTGTTTTCATCATTTCTGATATTTTTAAGCGGTTTGTACCAAACACAATAGCATTTGGTGGAGTTGCAACAGGTAGCATAAATGCCAATGATGCAGCCATTGTTGCCGGAATCATGAATATTAATGGATTTATTTTAGTAGTTACTGCAATTCCTGCCAAAATGGGTAATAACATTTCTGTTGTAGCTGTATTTGAGGTTAATTCTGTAAGGAAAGACATGAAAAAAGCAATAAGTAATATGATAAGGAAAGGGTGAATAGTTGCAATAACACTCATTTGCTCACCAAACCAAAGTGCCAGACCTGAATCGGCAAAACCTTGTGCTAAAGCAAAACCGCCACCAAAAAGTAATACAATATGCCAGGGGAGTTTTGCGAGTATTTTCCCTTCCAGGATTCTACTGCCGGGTTCAGATTTTGCTGGAATCATAAATAATAGTAATGATACACCAATTGCTACTGTTCCATCATTCAAATACTTAGGATAATTAAATAATGATGCCCATCCGGGTATTTCAAAACCTTCAATTTTTATACCTGAGCGAAATATCCATAAGCCTGCAAGTGAGATAAATGCCATTAAAACCACCTTTTCTTCGTAAGTGGCTTTGCCTAACAAACTATATTGTTTTTTAAAGATGTTTTAAATTTTAAGGACAGGGGTTATATGACAAAGATGGACTTTGAAA
>JAOZNO010000555.1:757-3611 GCA_029933755.1 Bacteroidales bacterium
ACTATATTGTTTTTTAAAGATGTTTTGTTCTTCTTTATTATGATTGCCTTTAGGTTTAAACTTAAAATATAATAACAACCATGCAGCAATTAACATGATAAATGTAACCGGCAATGCAAAAATAAACCATTGCGCAAAAGTGATTTCTGGAGCTGCAGGAAAAATTATAGAAAAAATACGTGTAAATGATAGGTTCGGAGGTGTACCAATTAAGGTCGCAATTCCACCAATTGATGCACTATATGCAATCCCAAATAATAAACCCGAAGAATATTTTTTCAAGTCTTTCTCGTTCATGCTTTCCTGAAATTTGGTAATAATAGAAATGGCTACCGGAACCATCATCATTGCTGTGGCAGTATTCGACATCCACATTGATAAAAAAGAGGTGGCAATCATAAATCCAAATAAAATTCTGCCAAAGCCTGATCCTGTGAATAAAAGTATTTTTAGGGCAATCCTACGATGTAAGTTGTGCTTTTCCATAGCCAAAGCCATCAAAAAGCCACCAATAAATAGAAAAATAACATGATTAAAATAAGCCGTGGATATTGTCTTTCCATTCATAATTCCCAAAACAGGAAATAAAACAACAGGTAAAAGTGCCGTTATCGCAATTGGAATAGCCTCAGTTACCCACCAAATTGCCATTAATACGGCAACTGAAAGTGTTGCGGTAATTTCTGGTTTTAGAGGATCTAAATCAGCAAAAAAATAAATGGATATTGAGATAATCAGACCGGATATGAGGCCTAGTTTTTTTGGAAGATCAAATTTAGAAGTGCTGGTATCCATATCTAAGTTATTTGGTATAAAAAGATAAAGATATAAAAAATGTTATTTCGACTTCGCTCAATAAGCAAGAATACTTCTTAATATGATATTTGAGAATTAACTAATCGTTTTTTAGTGAAGGCGTAGTTTGTAAGTTAAAAGTGGAACAAATTGGTGTGTACCACACTTATTGCTAATGAGCCACACCCACACTTTTTTAACTTAAATTGTTCTATTGCTATTTTATCAATTTAACAGTAGAACAATTTATCAATTTGAATTTATTCCTTCCCAATAAGTTTAAATAGTCGATCCCAACGCATACTTGCAGGGAAACTTTTTTCAGGGTTTAATGAGTAAAAAATAAGTACTGGCTTACCCACAATATGGTCTTCCGGCACAAAACCCCAGGCACGGGAATCAGCTGAATTATGACGATTATCTCCCATCATCCAGTAGTATCCCTGCTTGAAAGTGTATTTTGTTATAAGCTTGCCATCAATATAAATCTGACCACCTTTTTCAGAATAATTATTATACTCATAAGCAGAGATTATCCTACGATATAAGATGATGTTTTCTTCTGTTAAATCAATGGTCATTCCGGCTTTTGGCATTACCAAAGGACCAAAATTATCAACATTCCATTTAAATTTAGGATTGTGCGGAAAAATATGTGCATCATATTCGCCTTTTCCCCTAATAAGTCTTTCGACAGAAACAATTGATGGGAATTGTTTTAATTCTTTCACCATTTGATCTGTTAATGGTAGCATATATTGTCCACCACCAATTTGTTGCACATCCATTTGGTAAATATCTAAACGTTCAAATGCTTTTGGATTTATTATGTCACCATTTGTTTTCATTATATAATTATGCTCAATGCCTTCGTACGCTTTTTGCAGAACACCATTCCTGTAAACTTTGGTGTCAATAATTTGTAATGTGTCGCCAGGTATTGCATTACAGCGTTTTACGAAATTTTCTTTTTTATCTAAAGGTCTTGCTTTAATTTCATAATTATTATGAATGTACTCTCTACCTTGTGTTCTTACCCATTCATAATAATCGGGATTTTCATAACCAACCATTATTGTATCACCTACCGGAAAGTTGAATACTACAATATCATCTCTTTCAACCTGTCCAAAACCTGCTAAACGTTTGTAAGGCCATTGTATCCAATCAACATATGAATTGGTACTTATGGTACCAGGCAATGTGTTATGTACCAACGGGAAAGAAATTGGTGTGTTAGGAATATTTGGTCCATAGCTTAATTTGCTTACAAATAAATGATCGCCTATTTGTAAGGTCTTTTCTAAAGAGCCCGTTGGGATAGCATACAATTGAAAAATAAAAATTTTTATTACTGTTGAAACAACAAGAGCAAAAATCAATGCATCAGCCCATTCTTTCCATTTTTTCTTGGGTTCGTCCTGTTTTTGCTTAAACGGATTCCATTTTACCTTTTTTGAAATGAAAATGTCAAATATAATGGGTAAGCCAATAAGCATCCAATAACTACGCATCCATATCATCCATAAAATCCAGAGAATAGCAGTGATAGCAAATTTTATATATTGATTCTTTGTTGATTTTTGATTTGTAATGTCCATACTTGTTTTTTTTATTTTCAGCGACCAAAGATAATTACAATGTTTGTTTAATACAAAAGGTAATTTCTAAAAATGTATAAAATGCAGATGTAAAATTATAATCTAAGCATAACTTTATCAAGCTCAAATCGGTGAGCTTGATTTTTGAATCGGTAAAATAGACTTCTCAGGGTGTAATCATAACTTTGTACATATGCTTGTATGCCGCTAATTATATAACTTAGGTTAAAAATACCCAAAATTAGGTATTGTGGTACTTAATTCATCAATATACTTTTGTCTCAATAAATATTCATTCTAAATAGTGTTAGCACGAAAACTATGCATTTTCTATGTCTCTGATAAAAAAATGTCAAAGATAAGGCTTTTGAAGTCTTAATTTTCAAGAGTTTACTTTTGTAAATAACTGGAAATTAAGACGAGAATAACGCAGTATTTGCCGTTTTCTTGCAGAGACT
>JAOZNO010000556.1 GCA_029933755.1 Bacteroidales bacterium
CCCTAAGGTTTTAGGTAAAATGGTGCTTCCCGTTGAGAAAAAACCCACAAAGAAAAAACCTGTGGGCTCTTCAAGCGATAACAATACTTCAAAGAGAAGAAGAAAGCGTAAACGGATTCAAAAAGATCAGGGAGTTAATAAAGTTCATCGTAAGCCAACGACTGCAAGACCAAAAACCAAGAAAAAGAGAGTGATAGCCAAGCCGGAAGTAACCGAGCAGGATATCCAAAAACAAATTAAAGATACTCTTGCCAGACTTAGCAATAAGAAGAAATCTACATCTGTAAAACACCGTCGTCAAAAGCGTGATAAAGTAAGTGCTGAACATCAGGTGGAAATGGAAAGAATACAAAAGGAACAGAAAGTTCTTAAGGTGACAGAATTTGTATCAGCCAACGACTTAGCCAATATGATGGATGTAAAGGTTAATGAAATTATTGCCACTTGTATGTCTCTTGGATTATTTGTTTCAATCAACCAACGTCTCGATGCAGAAACTCTTGTGATTGTAGCTGAAGAATTTGGTTATGAAGTGAAGTTTGTTGATGCAGAGGTGCTGAGTGAAGAAACTGAAATGGAGGAAGAAGAACAAGTTCCTGATACCGTTCCACGTGCTCCCATTGTTACTGTAATGGGTCATGTTGACCATGGTAAAACTTCTCTTCTCGATTATATTAGGAGTACTAATGTAATTGCTGGTGAAGCAGGAGGTATTACACAGCACATTGGCGCTTATGAGGTAATTTTGGAAGATGATAAGAAAATAACTTTCCTTGATACTCCCGGACACGAAGCCTTTACCGCTATGCGGGCAAGGGGATCCAAAGTAACTGATATAGCTGTGATTGTGGTTGCTGCTGATGATGCTATCATGCCTCAGACCAAAGAGGCTATCAATCATGCTCAGGCTGCTGACGTACCAATAATTTTTGCCATAAATAAAATTGATAAACCCGGAGCTAATCCCGAAAAAATTAAAGAGCAATTGGCAACCATGAATTTGTTGGTTGAAGATTGGGGAGGTAAAATTCAAAGTCAAGATATATCAGCGAAACATGGTACCAATGTGGATGAACTTATGGAGAAAATTCTCTTGGAAGCTGAAATGCTTGATCTTAAATCAAGTCCCACAAGAAAATCATACGGAACTGTTTTGGAATCCTTCCTCGATAAAGGAAAAGGATATGTTGCTAATATTTTGGTTCAGAATGGAACCCTGAGAGTAGGAGATATTGTCCTTGCCGGAACCACATGGGGAAAAGTGAAAGCCATGTATAACGAGAGAAATACAAGGATTCAGGAGGCAGGACCAGCGCAGCCCGCATTAATACTAGGGCTTAATTCAGCACCTATAGCAGGAGATGCTTTTAAAGGGCTGAAAGATGAACATGAGGCAAAAAGTATTGCCAATAAAAGAGAAAGATTGCAACGTGAACAAAGTGTTCATGCTAAGAAACATATTACTCTCGACGAAATTGGCCGACGTCTTGCCATTGGCGACTTCCAAGAACTTAACATCATTGTGAAAGGTGATGTGGACGGCTCTGTAGAAGCTCTAAGCGATTCTTTGGAAAAACTTAGCCATGAAGAAATTCAGGTGAACATCATCCATAAGTCTGTGGGTCAGATTAATGAGGCTGACGTTATTTTGGCTTCCGCTTCTGATGCTATCATCATAGGTTTCCAAGTTCGCCCTTCGCTTGCTGCACGCAAAATGGCTGAAAATGAAGGAACTGACATTCGTCTCTATTCTGTAATTTATAAGGCCATAGACGAAATTAAAATGGCTATTCAAGGGATGCTTGCTCCTACTATTGTTGAAGAAATTGTCTGCAATATTGAGGTAAGGGAAACTTTTAAAATTACTAAAGTGGGTACCATTGCCGGATGTTATGTGCTTGATGGAAAAATCCATAGAAACGATAAAATTAGAATTATCCGAGATGGTATTGTGATTTATTCCGGTAAACTTGGTTCTCTAAAACGCTTTAAAGATGACGCTAAAGAAGTGTCTAAAGGCTTTGAATGTGGTCTGAATATCGATAAGTTTAATGACATTAAGGTGGGCGACATTATTGAAGGTTATAAAGAAGTATCAGTAGATAGAACAGTTTAATTTTTTAATTTTTTGCTTCACCTTCCCCTCAGTAAGACTGATATGGTCTTAATAGAGGGTTGTAGATTGTAACCCTACTTTACGTTTTGTTGTATTTTGAAAAAGATAGTTGTAGATATTGATGGATTACTGCGAGTAATAATAAAATTGATTTCTCTTTGATTTATTTCTTATATTCGCAGTCTCAGAACCAAGGAATCATATTTGGTTTCATATTTTTTTAGTGGCATTAAAAACAACAATTATGAATAATAACTACAGTATAATTATGGCCGGAGGGGTTGGCTCTCGGTTTTGGCCCATGAGTCAAACAGCACATCCTAAACAATTTATTGATATTTTAGGTACTGGAGAGACGTTTATTCAGCAAACATTCAGGCGGTTAAGTAAAATTTCTCCTCCAGAGAATATTTATATTGTTACCAATGAGATTTATCGTAAAATTGTTCTTGAGCAATTGCCGGGAATAAGTAATAATCAGATTCTTGGAGAGCCATCCATGCGAAATACAGCTCCTTGTATCGCTTATGCTGTTTATAAAATTAAGCAGGAAAACAAAAATGCTAATATTGTTGTAGCTCCTTCCGACCATATTATTTTGAACGAAGATGAATTTGTAAGAGTAGTTTCGGAGTCGTTGGATATCGTTTCAAAAAATAATTGGTTGGTAACCTTGGGTATTAAACCCTCCCGCCCTGATACAGGATATGGCTACATTCAATTCAACGGCGAAAAACTATTTAAAGATAATCTTGAAGTGCGAAAGGTGAAAACTTTTACTGAAAAACCAGTTTTAGAAATGGCCAAACAATTTCTTGAAAGTGGTGATTTCCTCTGGAATGCAGGTATCTTTATTTGGAGTTTGAAAAGTATTCAGAAAGCATTTGACCAATATTTACCCGAAGTGGATGCATTATTCAAGGAAGGTATTGGCAAATATGACACCCCTGAAGAGCATGAGTTTATTCAAAAAACATATAGTATTTGTAAAAATATTTCTATTGACTATGGTGTGATGGAAAAAGCTAAGAACGTATATGTTTATGCAGCTGATTTAGGCTGGTCCGATTTGGGAACATGGGGTTCTTTATTTGATGTCAATGACAAAAATGAAGATAATAACTCCATAGTTGGTCGCAATGTAATGACTTATGATACAAAGAATTGTATTATCAATGCTCCTGAAAATAAATTGGTAGTAATACAAGGAATGGAAGATTATATTATTGCTACTAAAGGAGATGCTTTACTTATTTGTAAAAAAGAAGAAGAGCAAATGATTCGAAATATAGTCAATGATATTAAGGCTGAAAAGGGAGAGCAATATACTTAATCTACAGAGTATAATTACTAAGCAAAAACAATTTATAATAAAGCATAACATACTAAATATTTACATTTTATGAACAAATCAATCAAACTATTTTTGATGGCCATTTTAACTCTTTCTTTTATAGGAAGCAGTTTTCAGAGTGCCAAAGCTGATG
>JAOZNO010000025.1 GCA_029933755.1 Bacteroidales bacterium
CCTAGAACTTGGAGCTTTCCATTCAAACACTTCATTTCCGTTCAGGCACTAATTACCAATGACTTAATGACTAATTACCTGTAAATTAAAACATAGAAGATGATTATCGTCACCCCAGAATATTTAAACCAGAGCCATACTTAACAGAACCATAACCATATAAGGAATATAAGGTCATATAAGTGAATTAATTATAGCAAAACTAAAATTATTCTCGAATATTATTAGCTAGGATTATCTTATGTACAGGTTTTATTTGAGCATCTAATATAGCTTCATAAACCTGTTCTCTGATTTTGTATCTTTTTAGCTTTTTATTAGTAGAGCGTGGGTGAATACTATTTGAAAGGAAGATAAAGATAAAATTTGTATTAGGATTAGCCCAAACAACACAGCCTGTAAAACCGGAATGGCCAAACAATCCACCTTTTTTTCTATTAAATCCAAGTCCTCGTGGTGAATCTTCCTGCGGCTGAATAAAATACTCAATGGTTTTAGGGTTTAAAAGCCTTTTTCCTGCATAAGTACCACCATTTAGCATCATTTGAAACAAAATTGCTAAATCATTGGCATTTGAAAATAAACCGGCATTACCTGCAACGCCACCATAAAGTGCTGCGGACTCATCATGTGGATACCCCTGCAACAACTGTTTTCGCCAATACTTGTCATTTTGTGTAGGAACAAGCCTACGTTTATTAAACCGCTGTAAAGGCAGATAGCCAATTGTTCTCAAATGTAATGGTTTGTAAAAATACCCTCTAAGAAACTCATTCAACGGCTTATCTATTTTTCGGGAGATTACATCGTATGCAATATTCAAATTTATATCACTATACCTATATGTTTTATTTGTATCGTATTCCAATTTGTAAAGTGATTGTATAACTGAATCTCTCCAATCCTTTCTTAAATAAAAATTTCTGGCGACTTCAATTGTATGAACAGAATCTTTTTGTTCTGTAAAATACTTATCCGGAGCATCATTAATAGAGTCTTTATATTTAATATATCGCAAAATAGGCATATCCGGAGGTAGCCCTGTTTGATGTGTATAAAAATTGCGTAGCTGATGGTTTTTAATTGTACAGTTTATTGTATCATCAATATAATATTTAATTGAATCATCCATACGAATACTATCCCACTCAAAAAGTTTCATGGTAGCAAGCGTTGTGGCCGCCACTTTTGTAATTGAAGCCAAATCAAACAAATCACTTGTTTTTACTTTTCTTCGGTGTGCATAAGTATGGTAACCATAGGCTTTATTAAAAAACACTTTCCCATTTTTCACAGCCAATACCTGATAACCCGGGCTGGCACCAATATAAGCCGAATTTTCAATTATGGTATCAATTTTACGCAAAAAATAAGAATCAAAGCCTGCTTTTTCAGGAATAGTATATTTTAAACGATTTATTGTGACAAAACTTTCAGCTGGGTTTTCAAAACTGAATAGATTATTAGGTATTTTACCTTTTGGCTTTACAGCCCCAACAACAACCTGAGCAGCTACCGATTGCGAAAATGGATGTTTATCATATAATTGAACAATGGCATGTGCAAAATTTAGTTTTTCATTCATTAATGAAGAATCAAAGTTCAGGATAATTAACTTAAGAGTTTTACTTAAACCCGCAAGTTTTTTCATAAAAACAATATCAGAAAACAATTGTTGGTCAACATCGCTTATGGCTAAAATTAAGTGAGTATATTTTCTCTCTTTGATATTTAGTTTATCCGTACTTTGTGCAGATTCGAAATCAAGATAATAGTTTAATGTGCTTTTTAAAATAGGTAGTTCTTTATCCCCTAAAGTAAATAGTAAAACTCTTTTATTAGAGAGTTCTCTAAACGGAAGGGTTTGTTTTTTATTTTTAAGCAATGTGGTACTTTTTTCATATATCTCCCATGAAAACTGTTTATTTTCAGTAGTAAAAATATTTTGCAAACAATATTCTGCTGATTGGAATTTAGGCTGATGAATACCAAACCATGTTTTTGTCAACAGTACACGCCTAACCTTCGCATCTAATTCATTTTCAGACAACATCCCTTCTGAAATTAACTTCATAATCTTACTCACATATTTCTCAACACTTTTATTTACCACAAACATGTCAACTCCTAAACGAAATTGTTTAAGCAATAAAGAGTCAGAAATATGCTCATCGATGTCAGAAAATATCAAACCATTAAACTGGAAGTTATTTTTCAAATATTTCCCAATAGAATCATAAGTAGTTTCACTTAAATAGCCTGAATCAATTTTAACTGCCGAAAAGTCTTTTAATGTTTTTTTAAGTTCATGGTATAAAACACGATCTCCCGATAATGAATCCGTTTGAAACTCATTAAACTGACTAATACATGTGAGGATTTTTTGTTTTTTCAGTAAGTAATTTATTCTTTGGACGTTTCTTAAGTTCTTAAGTTTATTAGCTGAAAAATTATTGTGCCCGTTTTTATTCTCATTAAATTCATTTATCGTTGTTGAAAAATCAATGTTTACTAAACTATTTGCCAGGATTTTACTAAAATGCAACAAATACTGCTCAATAAAGACAGAATCATTGCAGGCATTCAAAATCATTCCTGTAGGAAAATTAAAATCATTCTGATTTAGCAGTGATCCTTCTGAACCAATTAGCAATGGTATACTAGCAATAGACTGACAACTATTGGTAAGTAATATTTGTGTATTTATATCAGTGGATGAGAAACTTATTCCCCCTGGCCTTGTTCCCTTAATAACGCTTTGTAAATCTTCTTTATCTTCAATTGATACATTATCCAGTTTAAGCATAAATAGCTGGGCAGCTTTTTCCTCAATACTCATTATTTTTAAAGTAGTATTTGCCCAGGAAGTATTTACTTTAAGAAAGTTTGTTTCTTTATCTGCTTGAACTTTTCTGATATCAAAAAAGATTGCATAAATAAGCGCAAACAATTCTAAAAGAATTAAAGAAAATACGAAAAGTTGGAATAAACGCTTTGCCATTAATTCAAATTTGAACAAATGTAACAAATCAGTTTACACATAAATTTATTTTTTGACGATTTTATTGTTTTACTATTTGAATTTTAATAATTATCTTGTTAAATTTTAAATGTATTGACAAATGAAACCTTCGGTGAGGGGTTTAATATGAAACTTAATCGCTTTACAGTAAGGACATGATTATATTTCAACAATTTTACACATCTATATTTGTGCATATACTGCATTGAAAAACAATAGTTTAATTTATTTTTATACTATGAAAAAAATAGTCTTGCTTAGTACAATTATGGTAATTGCTCTTAACACATTAAAAGCTCAAACCAATGACCTTTTACCCAAAACACTACGTGTAAAAAGTAACATTTCGTTCGATACTGCTTTAACAAAGCATTTTTTATCTGAAAAGAAAGAATTGCAAGCAAAACCCATTTTGGAATATATTATGGAAAATATTTTAAATGGAAAAGTTAAGTTTTATGCACCATATAGCGCTGAGGACATATACCAAATAGAGACTAAAGAGTTTACGATAAAAAATATTGAAGAAAAGATGGGAGCCTATGATGAAACTGTTTTGGTTGAAAGTTCTGACACCTCGTGGATAGAGCACACTATAGCAGGAAAATATGATTTAAAAGAAATAAAAGGGATTTTCTTTTTGGACGAATGGTATTTTGATGCTAACAATTTCACATTCACAAAAAAAGTTATAAAGTACGCACCTCTATTCTCGCAGATATGCGGTGAATTTGATGGTGACAAGCTTATATCTATTAATAAAATTTTGCCTGTTAGGGTTTGTGAGTTAAATTTTGATAAACTTACTAAAAGGGAAATAAAAAAATCGAATAAACGCTTAGTTCATTATGCCACCGTTAAATTTGAACAAAAGACACGTAATTACGATGAATATCTTAAGTATAATATTGACCGTCATATATATGGTTTGCGTTACGAGAATGATAATGCCCCGTTTTTCACATCTTACAGTCAACGAATTTTAGCTGAAACTATTTTCAACAAGGTGTTAAGTGAAGAAAAAACAGCTTATGACTTTCATACTCATAAAAGATTAACATCTGACGATATTATTTCAGAAAGGATGGGAGCCCCAGATGAAATTGTCATGATTGAAGACTCTAACAATCCTGATGGAGAAATGATAGAAACAGTAATAAGAGGAGAATATGATTTAACAGAAATTCAATCGTATATTTTTACAGAAGATTGGTATTTAGATCCTAAAACATTAAGAATAGTGAAAAAAATACGTACTATTGCACCTGTTAGATATTTCATTATCGATGATAATAGTAAAGTAGAAATTCATAAAAAAATTGTTTTTGAACTTGAGTTCTGAATTTGAATAAACAAAAAGAAGCCATGGTGGTGAGCAAGTAATTTATTCTACTAATACTACATTTTTAAACCAATTACCATAACATCATCAATTTGGTCACATTTATTACCACTGCCATCATTACACTCACGCCAATCTTCGAAGTTTTGTTCAAGGAGGTATCGCTGCTCATCCAAAGGTAATTTGTGGATTTTTAAAAGATAGTCTTTGAATCTCTTACGCATATATTTTTGAAGATCTTTGCCACCAAACTGATCCTGATAACCATCTGAAAATAAATATATAATCATATCTTTTTCAAAGGGTATAATCTGTTTATTGAATCTTCGTTCTTTTTCTCGCTGAATTCCCCCAATATCCATATTATCACCCCGAACCTGAATTAGTTCACCATTTAACATATAAAATATTGGATTTCTTGCACCTGCAAATTCTATCACCTTATTTTTATAGTCAAATACACAAATTGCCAAATCCATACCATCACGGCTTTGGCTTTCTTCCTGATTTAATGATAGCCTTACATTTATATGCAATAAATTAAGAATCATATCAGGCGCAGTAATTTTCTGGTTGTTTATAATCTGATTTAAGTAAGAGTTACCAATCAAGCTCATAAATGCTCCTGGCACACCATGTCCGGTACAATCCACAGCAGCAACAATTACTTTTTCTTCCTCTTCATTTTTCGTAATCCAATAAAAGTCACCACTTACTTTTTCACGTGGTTTAAAAAACACAAAAGCATCCTTAAAGTAATCATTGAATGATTCTGTTTTTGGAAGCATCGCTTTTTGAATTCGACTGGCATAATTAATACTTCCTGTAATATTCTTATTAATTTTATTTATTTTTTTATTTTGATCGATAATCGCCTTTTGTTGAACCTCCAATTCATCATTTTTATCTTCAATATCTTTTTTCTGATGCCTAAGTATTGTATTCGTTCTTTGCTTATGTCTGTTTGAACGATAAAGGAAAATTGCAAAAATAAGCAATAGAATCGCACCTCCACCAATTCCAATCCCAATAGCTTTTTGTTTAGCAATGGTTACTTTATTTAACTCCTTATCTTTTGTAAGTATCTCAATTTCACCCTCTTGCTTTTGTATCTCATAACTAATCTGCATTTCGGCTGATTGACTAAGTTGTTTAGCTTCAATAATTGAATCGGTAACCGAAGCATATCTTTTTTGAAATTCAAAAGCTTTCTTAATCTGATTGCTTTGTTCCAAATTTTTAGACATTAACAGATATGATTCAGCTTTAATGCTTATATAATCCCAATCGTAAGCTATATTTAATGCCTTAGAACAATATTCTGTACTTTTAACAATGTCCTTTTTATTAAAATATGTTGTAGCAATTCTATTGTACAACAATGCAATTTCCTTTTGATGATCAAATTTCTTATATATTTCTAAAGCATCTTCATAATATTCAATTGCTTTATTGTATTTCTCATCATAATCATATATATCACCAATCTTCATATCAATATCAGCAATATTTAGTAAGTATTTATCGTCCTTAAAATTTTCGAGCGCATCATTCAAAAATGATATGGCCTTTTCAAACTCTTCACGTTCTAAATATACCTCAGCAATATTTTGATTTGATAATGCCAATAATTCAGGATCTTTCAGAGACTTTCTATAATAATGCGAATTTATGAAATGTGTTAGTGCTTTATCTTCATCACCTTCTTCTAAATATACGAAGCCCAATTTATCATATACAAGTGCTAATCCTTCTTTATCTTTTAAAGAATCAAATATTACTTTTGCCGATTCATAATAGCCAAAAGCTATGCTACTTACATTTTGCACAAAATAAATATTTCCAATATCTATTAAAGAAAAAGCCATATTTCTCTGTTGATCAATACTTTGGAATATTTTATATGATTTAAAATAATTATCAAGTGCCATAGAATATGCCTCCCTAGCAAAATAGCAATCTCCCAAATAATTTGAAACAATAGCAATTTCCATACTATCATTTTCCTCAACAGCTATTTGTAGTGCCTGTGCAACATATTCAGTTGCCAAAAAAGGCTTTGTTTGCCTGTTTTCAAGATACAAGGATTTAAGTTCTTCAAGACTATTCGCTTTTTCTTCTATAATATTATCCTGAGCAACACTAGTACTACACGAAAAAATAAAGAAACCTATAAGTAAATATAAAAAAGTCTTTTTATACATAAGATTTAGATTAAAGCCAAAACTTAATATTTCAGGTAAAAATATAAAAGTATCAATATAATCTAATTTCTCATATAGGTTTCAGTAAAAATATCAAAATGTATTCGTTTTAAGCTTTGCACTAAAACTCAATCCCTTCATTAATTCGTGATTTAAAACTATGTAAATATGCAGAAAATATTTGTAACATTTCTCACAACACACTAAGCACACAACTCTTATTTTTCGTTATTCACCAGCTATATTAATCTTATCACTTTCCCTATTTATCACTATCTACCTTATCCCAATCTCCGTAATGAATTATATTAAGATTCGTTTTTGGTTCGGTAATATAGTTTTCATTACTGTTGTACGTCCATCCCATTGTCGCAGATCCTCCTCCTGATTGAGTAGTAATAAGAGCCGCATTACTCACAAAACCAATAGGAGTTGCATGATCCCGGGGCAAACCTTTTTCACGATACCTATCACCATATGTAGGGTCAACTGGAACCCATCCATAATTTGGTAAATATATCTCAGGCCATCTATGATACACGTCATCCATATAAGCATATCCTTTCCTGTTCCATGTTGAACCAACATACCTTGCCGGAAGCCCGGCGGCCCTACAAAGAGCAATAAATGTAAAAGAATATTCAGAGCAGGATCCATGTTTGTTCGTTAATACCGTCGGAGCAGTATCCCAATACCCATCCATATTATAATTCAATTGCCCCATTAAATACTGATAAAGATTTCGCATTATCCAATAGGGATTTTCCTCATCTCCAACAACCTCTTTAATTATGTTCTGAATAACATTACTGTTTATCTGATATTTTTCATCATCAATAAGATATTTGTCCTTTATATTTTTAGGGATATCACTTAATTTACCAACTTTCTCGGGATAAATAAAGTATCGAACAATATGTGATTCGAAAATTGTAGTTGCCTGAATATTGATTGTTTCCCCAGGTTTAATATCATTAAATTGATAAAATGCTGTTTTTTGTCCCCATTGATCTGTTAAAATTTTAGTTGGTTTGATATTATAAGTTATTTCTCCAATAATTTTTTGATTAAGCCTATTTTCGGGTAAAGCTATATTTACATTCAGCTCTTTTATTTTCCCCGGTCCGAAACAAGTTACCCGATGATTAAAAGTTACTTTACTAATTTTTTTATCTTTTAAAATGTAATTCTCTTGATCCTTTATTTTAAGTTGGTAAATTTTATCACTATCCTGATCTACGACCCACAATTTATTATCTTTAACTGCTAATCCGTGTACATAGTTGCCGGGGCCATCAAGTATAACAATAACAAAACCAGTATTGGGATCAACCATATAAATTTCCTTTAATGTTCTATCTGTGATCCATAAGTATTTACCATCAAAAGTAATTCCTTTAGGATCTTTTGCCGGTGATTGAAAAGATTTAATAGTTGTACCGTCATGGGGGTTAAATTGAATAATTTTATCAATTTCATCATCTACACACCATAAATATTTTCCATCCCATGCTAATCCCTTAGGACTACTAGAAGGAGCCTTCAAGGTTTCCAGCACTGTTCCATCTTTTGGATCTATTTTAAAAATCATTCCGTCTAAATCTTCTGATTTATCAGTTCTTCCCCTAAAATCAGCATTCCACAAATATTTACCATCCCATGCTAATCCTACCGGCCAATAAGCAGGTGATTCAATTTGACGAATAATTTTACCAGTTTCCGGATTTAAACAATAAATTTTATCTGTTTCCCTATCTGCCAGCCAAAGATTTTCCCCATCAAAACAAAGCCCTGTTGGATACTTGCCGGGTGTATTAAAAGATTTAATTACTTCACCGGAAAAAGCCATTGAAGTTAAATGAAATGTTATTAATACAAAAAGTGATATAACTATTTTTTTCATCCGATTATTTTCATTTTTCAAATATTGTTTCATAATGATTTTCTTTTATTTTTAATTTTCATTTATTATTAGCTATAAGTAATTAGAGTGTGTCCATAATGTCTCACTTCTTTTTTTTTTGAGATATAAGCTTTTTTTTAGGTTGGCAGTAATCAGTTCACAGTAGGTAGCTGCTCTACAAAGCCTGCTTACTGTGAACTGGGTGCTGTTCTCGTTTCAAAATAATAAAACACTTAGAAATTAAAAAACATTAGTTTTCTACTCTTATGAGGTCTAAGTCCTGAAAATCAAAACTAAAATCAATGTTTGGTGAAATCCCTTTCATTTTAATACTTTGCGTTTTTCCTTCTTCATCTAAATTAAACAATGCAAAGGCATCTGCAATCATATCCTGATATTCCCATTTAATGGCAAAAGTATTCGCTTTATAATAAGACATTGGACCGTTGAGTTTTGGAGAACGATATGATTTAAACCATAGTTGATTATCATTCATGAAAATTTCAATTTTTCCAAACCAATCATCTTCATAAACACCGATATAATCATTAAAATTTAGATGGTCACTATTGGCAGATCCTACAATTTCCCATACCTTAGCACTTACCTGATCAGAATTATTTTCGCTTTTTATATAACGTTCATAATAATAATCAGTCCAGTTAAAATCATCTAAGCCCAGGTAGCTATCAACAATTGATTGCGAAACGGCTCTAAAAACACCTGCGCCCCCATTTGCCGTATTGGTCAAGACAACTACTCCAAGTTCTAAATCGGGAATCATTACTGTTCTTGACAGCATTCCTGGTAACCCTCCTGTGTGTGACACACTTAAATTACCTTTAACATCTGTCAGTCCCCAACCTAATCCATAACCTGCAAAATGTGAATTGTAACGAGGATCGCGATTTACTGGAAGGACAGTATGGATTTTCCACATCTCATCTTGGCTTACCTCAGTAAAGAGTTGTTCTTCTAAGTTTTCACCATATTTACCATGGTTCAATTGGACCAACATCCAGTTACATAAATCATCGACATTTGAAATAATTCCCCCAGCAGCACCATTAGCTACATGTTTGAACTGTGAACTTATTCTCATAGCTCCAAATTCTGTTGTATGCGGGCTTGCCAAATTACTTTTATCTTCTATTTTAGATAATGAGCTATATGAATTGTTCATATCCAGAGGATTCAAAATTTGTTTTTGAATAAAATCTTCCCAGCTTATACCGCTAACTCTTGCAATAACTTCGCCTGCTACGATATACAATAGGTTATCGTAATCAAATTTGGTTCTAAAAGCAGATTGAGGTTTGAAATATTGAAAACTTGAAAGTATATCATCAATTGTAAAGCTAGCACCATCAGGGAAAAACATTAAATCGCCTACACCAAGTCCAAGACCACTCCGATGAGTCAATAAATCCTGAATGTTAAAATTTTCAGTAACGTAGGAGTTATACATTTTAAACTCAGGGATATGGTCTTTAACCTTATCTTGCCATGATAGTTTACCTTCTTCTACTAATATTGCAAGTGCTGCGGTAGTAAAAGCTTTGCTATTTGAAGCTATGGCAAAATTAGTATGCTTATTTACTTTCTTTTTTGTTTCTATTGACTTTACACCATAACCTTTGGTGTGGATAATTTTGCCATCTTTTACTATTCCCACTGAAACTCCGGCAACATTAAATTTTGCCATAGCATTTTCCACAAGTCTGTCTACTTCTTTAGACGATATTTGTGCTTGTACACTACTAATTGACATAAATGCAAATAGTAACGTAACTACTAAACTAAATTTTAAATTATTCATAATAAGGGCCTTATGCTTTTTTATTAATAAATTTTATAATCTTGTCACAGCCATCAATAAGTGGATCTATACAAGGCAATCCGGTTTCTTTAGTAAGATTTTTAATATATTGTTCTCTCTCTTTTGTTGGTAACCCCGAAGTGTTTACGCTAATACCCACACAACAGATTTCTGGGTTGGTACGTTTGCCCAATAGTATGTGCATATCTATACATTCTTGAATAGATGGTAATGAGTAATGCTCCCATCCTGAAATGACATTACGTGTAGCATCATGGCAAACTACAAATGCATCAGGTTGCGAACCATGCAACAGCCCAAGGCTTACTCCTGAGTAAGCCGGATGAAACAGAGAGCCCTGCCCTTCGATTATATCCCAGTGGTCATCATTATTGTCCGGTGAAACTAACTCAGCAGCTCCAGATATAAAATCTGCCACTACCGCATCAATAGGGATACCTTCTCCGGCAATTATAATTCCTGTTTGTCCAGTTGCCCGGAATGTTGAGTTCATACCGTTTTCCCTCATTGCTTGATCAAGGGCAAGGGCGGTATATTTTTTTCCGCTCGCACAATCAGTTCCAACAGTAAGCAGTCTTTTACCTGATCGTTTTATCCCTGTGCCGACTGGCAGATTGTCTGAAGCTATACGTACATTAATTAGTTTGGCTCCGGATTTGTTTGCCGCAGCAGTAATTGCAGGAAAATCTTCAAGTTTTATATGTAAACCATAAACAATATCTAAGCCTGCCCTAGCAGCATCTTCTATAACTTCCAACCAGCTCTCAGGGATAGCACCACCAATTGGTGCTACTCCAATAATCAGACTACCAATGCCTTTTTTTACCGCCTCATTTATGCTCATGTCAGGTACATTTAAATTCACCTTGCAACCACGAAAACGCAGTTGCCCAACAACCAACCCAGGCTGCCACTGAACGAGTCCTAATCCTGTTTTAGCATATGTTGGGTTGCTTTCAGCACCAAGCAAGACTAAATATGGTTTATTTAATTTAATTTTATTCATGTTTAAAAGTAATTAATTGGATGTTTCGTTCTGTTGAAATGAAACATCCAGTTTTTGCACTTTAGGATACTTTTCAGGTGTAAGTGTAAAAAAAACATCTATAAAACCATTCTCTGCTTTTATTTTAAAACTACCCCGTAATTGATTAATTGGTTTCAGTTCCTGTATGTTTATAATAGTTCCGGCTTTATCCAAAACTTCTTGTATTTCAGCCGTGCGATTTTTCCGCGACTTATCTAAATAAAAGTTCTCTGCCAAAATTTTCTTCTCTATATCTGAATCCCAATTTTGAATTAATTCAACCACTTGGTCTTTTCTATCATTTAAAATTGTTGATATTGGTAAATGTCGTGGTTCTATTTTGTCAATTGTTTTAAAAAGTAATTTCCCAAATTCTTTATTAGGCCATGGGTAAGTATAAGTTAGGTTACAAAAAGCCATAACACCAACTCCATATTCGGGGAAGAAAAGATAAAAACTACCAAAGCCCGGAAGAGCACCTCCATGAGAAACCCATTTTAATTCTTTACAATTACTAGTAGTACTAAGCCCATATCCATATCCGGAAATTTTGGCACAAGGCTCTCCATTAAAATAAGTCGCATTCGCATGCAATTTAGAAAACTGTGGTGTTTGCATTTCCCTTAGGGAACTTCTTTTTATAGGTCCAACATCACTATCACTCCTTGGTGGCCATGCCGAGAGATGAAAACTTACATATTTACTAAAGTCTTCTATGTTGGTTATTAAGCCACCCACAGCACCATAAACGCCATCATGAAGTATTGGTTCTAATTTCCATTGACCGTTTTCCCAACGGTATCCATTTACTAATTGATTTTTAGGAACACTGTCGTATTCCCAGTAAGTATGCTCCATTTTTAATGGCAGCAAAATATTCTCACTGATATATTCCTGAAAAGGTTTACCAGATATTCGAGAAATAATATTACCCAGTAGGGCATAACTGGTATTGCTGTACTCAAAATCATATGCAGTAGGATTAGAAAACGACACCCCTTTTTTAAGGAGATCCATCAACATTTGGTCTGATTCTTCCAACTGACGATCGCCCCATGGATTATCCTCAGGAAAACCAGCAGTCATGGTTAACAGGTCTTCAATATCAATAACTGATGCATCATTCGTTAAATATTTCAACTCGGACATCTCCGGAATATATTTGTAAACGGGATCACAAAGAGAAAGCTTCCCTTCGTCTCTTAGTTTCAAAATTGCCATTGCAGTAAAACTCTTTGTCATAGATGCAATCCGAAATTCTGATTTTATTGTTGCAGTTTTCTCATTTTCCAGATTAATCAATCCTGTTGCAGAGGCAATCACCAATTCATCATCTACTACAATACCATAAACAATACCCGGAATATTTTTTTTCTTTCTATATTTAGTAAATAATTCATGTATTTCCGGTGTAATTTCTTTAATTTTTTCTATTCGCTTATCGTTTTCAAAAACAGCTGGTTTATAAGAACCGGATACTAAAATAGAAGCCAAAGGTGCTTCTTTTGTTTCCTGCTGTTGATTACAAGAGCCCAAGCTTATTAATACAATCCCTAAAACAAGTTTATTTATAATTTTCATAATTTATCCTTATAAATTCTTAGTCTATCACTACCTTCTCCATTTTATCCAAAAATGCCTGATCAAAATCTGCTCCAACACCAGGCTCATTCGGTACTTTTACAACACCATTTTCATGATATGTTATACCACCTAGTACAGGATCTTCAGTATGCTCAAAAGCAGAATCCATATCAAAATATATAATATTCTTTCTTGCCACAACCATATGTCCAAGAGCGGTTAATGCCAATCGAGTTTCCGACATGCAACCCACTTGTGACTTAATACCTGCACCTTCTGCAATTGCAATAATTTTTAAAGCATTATTCAAACCACCTGATTTTGCTAATTTTATATTAAAATAGTCACAAGCTTTCATGCTTGCTAAACGATAGGCATCATAAAAATCAAATACAGATTCATCAGCCATTATGGGGATCGGGCTTTTTGACCTTACAAGCGCTAAATCGGTATTATTCCATCGGGGAATTGGTTCTTCGCAATGCTCAATATTATATTGTTCCAATTCTTTAAGTGTGTTTATTGCAGTAATTGCATCCCAACCTTGATTTGCATCAATTCGTACAGGGATTTCCATTCCAATAGCT
>JAOZNO010000557.1 GCA_029933755.1 Bacteroidales bacterium
ATCATGCGGTAACATGTGGCAAATGAAAACAATTAAAAAATAAACACATGAAAAATCTATTATTTGTAATTGTAATAATTGTGATGATTACTTCATGTAATCAAACAACAACAGAAAAAGAACAGGAAAAAGTGTCAACCATAATTGGTAAAAAAGAGCTTAGCCTGAAAAGTGACTTGATGACACCAGAAGTTTTATGGTCATTCGGTAGAGTTAGCGGTGCAGAAATATCTCCTGACCAAAGCAAGGTTCTTTATGGAACATCCTATTATAGCGTGCCTGAGAACAAAGGCAATAGAGAGCTTTTTGTTATGAATATTGATGGGAGTAATGTACAACAATTAACTAAAACACCTGGAGGTGAGTATAATGCAGTTTGGAAGCCAGACGGTTCAAAAATTGCCTTTTTAAGCGGACATAGTGGTTCGATGCAAATGTGGGAAATGGATACGAATGGAAAAAATTCAGTACAAATTTCAGATATCGACGGTGGTATTTCTGGATTTAAATATGCACCGGATATGTCAAAAATCGTCTACTCAAAAGAAGTAAAGCTCGACGAAACAGTTCATGATCTATATCCTGACCTGCAAAAAGCCAATGCGAAAATTGCTACAGACCTGATGTATCGCCACTGGGACGAATGGGTAGAATCATATTCTCATGTATTTATTGCTGATTACGATGGTAAAACCATAAGTAATTCAGTTGACCTTTTGGAAGGTGAGAAATTTCATTCGCCTATGAAACCATGGGGTGGAATGGAACAAGTTAACTGGAGTCCTGATAGTAAAAGCCTTTCATATACTTCAAGAAAAAAGCAAGGTAAAGAATATGCTTTTTCAACAAATTCTGATATTTATATCTATAATCTGGAAACAAAAGAACATATAAATCTTACGAAAGGAATGATGGGTTATGATATAGCCGGAGTTTATTCGCCTGATGGTAAAAAAATAGCTTGGGAAAGCATGGAAAGAGATGGATATGAAGCTGACAAAGTACGCTTATTCATTTATAATTTTGAAACCAATGAAAAGAAGGACTATTCGATAGATTTTGATCAAAATGTTGGTGGACTTGTCTGGTCAGCAGATGGCTCAAAAATTTATTTTACTTCTGCTTATCATGCTCGTTACCAGATATATCAACTAACGCTTGAAAGTGGTGAAATTAAACCTATTACAAAAGGAGACCATAATTACAGATCCGTTGCTTTGGCAGGCGATAAACTAATTGGCACAAAACAGTCTATGAGCATGCCAACTGAAATTTTTGCTATAAACAAAGAAACTGGTGACGAAACACAAATATCATTTGAAAACAAAGAAATTCTTGATCAACTTTCGTTAGCCAAAGTAGAAGAGCGATGGATTGAAACAACCGATGGAAAAAAAATGTTAACCTGGGTGATTTACCCACCAAATTTTAATCCGAATAAGAAATACCCTACCCTACTATATTGCCAGGGAGGGCCTCAGTCAGCAGTTAGTCAGTTTTTTTCGTACAGATGGAATTTTCAAATGATGGCCGCTAATGATTATATTATTGTAGCACCAAACCGCCGTGGCTTACCAAGTTTTGGACAAGCATGGAACGAACAAATTAGTGGTGATTATGGCGGACAAAACATGAAAGATTACTTTAGTGCTATTGATGAACTGGCAAAAGAACCTTTTGTAGATGAAACACGTTTGGGTGCTATCGGTGCCAGTTATGGTGGTTTTTCTGTATTTTGGTTAGCTGGAAACCATAATAAACGATTTAAAGCTTTTATTGCACACGATGGTATTTTCAATTTTGAATCAATGTATCTCGAAACCGAAGAAATGTGGTTTGTACATTGGGATATGGGTGGTGCTTATTGGGAAAAAGACAACAAAATAGCCCAAAACAGTTATGCTAATTCACCACATAAATTTGTTGATAAATGGGATACGCCTATTATGGTTATACATGGTGCAAAAGATTACCGTATTCTTGACTCACAGGGCATGAGTGCTTTTAATGCAGCAATTATCAGGGATATACCGGCCAAATTACTCTATTTCCCTGAAGAAAACCATTGGGTACTAAAACCACAAAATGGTATTCTATGGCAAAGGGAATTTTTTAAATGGCTCGATATGTGGTTGAAGCCCTCATAGAGGGTTTGTAATGAATGAACCTATTTATAATACTGCTTACGAAAAAACATACAAAATGAACGTCACAGCGAGGTACAGCCTGTCCCGCCAAAGCGGGGAAGCTGTCCCCAATTATTAAGCTATGCTGTCAATTAATTCTAAGTTGCAGCATAGCAATCTGTCAAGGATTACTTCGTTTCACTCGTAATGACGAACAGTAAAAAGTCACTACTTCAGTTTTAGTTTGTGTTCTTCCATAAAATACTAATCTTTGCAAAATGATTGAATTAAACATAACCACTCCTGCTTTAATGTTTTCTGCAGTTTCTTTAATTTTGCTAGCCTACACCAATCGGTTTTTGGCTTATGCACAAATTGTAAGAAACCTTTATAGTGAATTTAAAATAAACAAGGATTCAATACTGATTGATCAAATTAAAAACTTACGCAGGCGCTTACACATGATACGCTCTATGCAAATATTTGGTGTTAGCAGTTTATTCCTAAGTATGGGTTCTATGCTTTTTTTGTACCTGGATATGAGTTTGTTAGGTGGTATTAGTTTTGGGGCAGGAATTTTAAGTATGATTATATCTTTGGCTATTTCTCTATGGGAAATTCAAATTTCGGTAAAAGCACTTGATTTACATTTAAAAGATATGGAGGATTAGTTTCAGTTTCCAGTCTACAGTACCCAGTACCCAGTAGCTCCGTAAAGACTACCTACTGAAAACTGTGGACTCTTTGTTTTAAAAAATGAAGGATCTAAACGTAAAATGCTAGTCATTAAAAAAGAGTAGATTATAGGCTTTTCATCATCCAAACATCGCAGCCACCATGCCCGGTATCACCAATAGGTTTATCCAAATGTTTAAAGCCAAACTTTCTATATAAACTAGTTGCTGCATCCATATTAGGGAAGGTTTCCAGATAACACTTTTCAAAACAAGCTTCTTTAGCAAATTCCAAACACTTTTCAACTAAGGCTTTTCCAATTCCAAGCCCTCGAATATCTGAATTGATATAAAGTTTCTGTAATTCACAAATTTCACCATTATTCCCGGCAAGAGTTTTAATTCCAGAACCACCTACAAGTTTACCATTTACTTCAGCTACAAAATAGACTTCACTTTCAGCTTGATATGCTTCAAACATAAAATCCGTATCATAATCATAATATGCTGTCCCTTTCCGATTTCCACCAAATTCAGTTAGTACTTTCCGAATAATTATGGCAAGCCTTTTATTGTCTTCAGATTCTATTTTTCGTATTAGAATATTATTCATAGCTCAGAAACAAAATTTTTGATACAAAATTAATGTTTTACCAATGAATATTGTATCCTGTTGTACAAAAAGTTTTAAGCCGTCAAATACTATACGTATATCAAAGAATATAATTTAATTTCACCATCCCTAACCTGAATAATTCCCCGCTAAGGCGGGGCAGGCTATGCGTTTTTTCTTTGTT
>JAOZNO010000558.1 GCA_029933755.1 Bacteroidales bacterium
TGCCTGTAAAGCATTAAATATTAATGACATAAACATACATGCGAAACAACAGTAATTAATAATAAGCCCGGTAGAAAATAAGCGAATTACTGCTATTAAAAATACTGAGAAAGCTTCACTATGTTTTTCTATATTATGGATTTTGGCCTTTAAAAACAAGTACGCTGTCTTCAACTACTGCTGATGCACCAAAATAGCCAACTGCACCATTGCTAATATTAGACGGGATGTTTGCAGGTGGCCCATTAAAGCCAGCACCACTATAGTCTGTTTCTAAAAGTATGGCAAATTTAAAATCATATTCGTCTTTTGAAATAGAAAGCATTTGAATTTTAACCATACTAGTATCTTTCATTATTTTTGTGTCTTCAAGAATATATATTGGTGCATTGGCAACATAACTTCCATTAATATATTCATCAGAGATAAAGGTTTTTTTTCGTAATGTATCTGATTCATGAATGCCGTCAATAAATAATTCCCAAAGGTAATAATCGCCAATTGGTTCCGGCTCTTGAACAAAAAGGTTTATGTGGTAATATAGTTTGTCATCAAAAGGATGGTCTGTTTTTCTATATATGTAATTTATAGAATCCATTGGTAAAATAGGCTTTAAGAATGATTCTGCTGTATAGCTTTCTCCATCAGTCAACAAAATGTTTAAAACGTATGTTTTGCCTGGTACGCCTGCAATTGCTTTGTTTGTAGTATAAAAGCCATTATTGTTTATATCTGATAAATTAAATAGAGTATCTTCATTAGATATGCTTACTATTGCACCAATTTCAGCATTTGCCTGTTGATTTACAAAATAATCACTGGTTCTGCTTAATCTTAGCCACTGAATTTTTAATTCATCTGTTATTCTGCCTTCTACTACTAAACGGTTATTATTAGCACTGTTTAGATTCATGTCAATTATTTCTGAACATGAACTAATTAATAAATAGATAATGGGAATAAATATTATAAGTTTTTTCATTTTTTTAAATTAATTATTCAAATAAAACAGATTAGAGTGTTTAAAACTTAAAATTATAAGTAATTGAAGGTATTGTTTTGAATAAATAAGTTTTAACAGCCTGTGTTTCATATGGGCGTCCTTCAATTTGTTCAAAAGTTATAGAGTATGCGTTATGCCTGTTGTACAGGTTGTAAATGGAGAGGTTTAAGCTACTCTGGAATTTTTTTGGCTGACCATTTTTCTTTGTTTCGCTGAAATCATATGTGACGGCTAAATCCATCCGGTGATAATCAGGCAATCGAACTGAGTTTCTGTCAGAATATACGGGTGCAATCATTCCTTCATACTCAAATCTTCCGGTAGGCATTGTTCTGGGAGAACCCGTTGAGTAAAACCAGCTAATTGAAACATTTAAATTTTCCAGAATATCATAAGAGAGAATCAGTGATATGTCATTTGGTTTGTCATGACTTGCCGGATATTGATTTCCATTATTTATTTCTGGTATTTCTCTGAAAACGCGCGAGTATGTGTAACTGAGCCATCCTGTAAATTGTCCAATTTGCTTTTTTAGCATAAACTCAGCTCCGTATGAATATGCCTCACCAAAACGAAGTTCAGCTTCAAAATATGGATTTAGAATTAATTCTGCATGGTCTTTATAATCAATTGCATGATACATGTTTTTGTAGTAAATCTCAGCAGAAGCTTCATAAGTATTGTTTTTAAAATTTCTGAAATAACCAATAGCAAGCTGATCTGCTTTTTGGGGTTCAACATTTGGACTGCTTGGAAACCAGATATCCATAGGCGTAACCGTCATGGTGTTGGTTGTTAGATGTATGTATTGGATCGTCCTGTTGTAGCTTAGTTTCACAGAGCTTTTATTATTGATTCTGTAATTAATGCTGAAACGAGGCTCAAAGCCTGAATTTGTGTTAAAAAGTTCCCCTTTATCATATTGAACAGAATCAACTGGGATGTAGTTCTGAGGGTCAGATTTGTCATATATGTAATTTGTGTATGATCCTATGTTTTGAAATGCTGAAAAGCGCAGGCCATACCTTAAAGAAAATTTTTCTCCTATTTTTTGATCGTTCTCAATAAATAAGCCGTATTCCATAGCATGTGAATTGTTTAGCTCTATCCCTGTGAAAATACTCTCGTCACCAATAGGTTTTGCAATACCCGGCCTGAAAGTATGATGGGTAGCTTGCCCACCAAACACGAGCTTATTATTTGGATTTAAAAACCAGGTGTAATCATTTTTAAACGATAAATCGTCGATTCCTGATGACCAGTCAAATCCATTAATCCCACTGGGAAGTCCCATCCCATAATCAAACTTGCTGTATATTAATGTGTAGTTTGAAAAAACTTTACTGTTGAAAATGTGATTAAATCTGGCTGTTACGGTTTGATTTCCATAATCCATACCCATAAGATCACCAAAGCGGACAATATCTTTTCCAAAATATCCGGAAATAAATAAACGGTTGTTTTCATTAATCTCATAATTAGCTTTGGCATTAAAATCATAAAAATGAGCCTGACTTTCCTGTATGAAAGAATCTTTCATTAAAGGGAAAAATAAATCGATGTACATTCTTCTTCCAGAGACAATAAAGGAGCCTTTATCTTTTATAATTGGTGCTTCAATTGTTAATCTGCTTGATATAATTCCAATACCACCTGTTGCACTAAACTTCTTTTTATTTCCTTCCTTCATTCTGATTTCTAAAATAGAAGACAGGCGACCTCCATAAGATGAAGGAATACCACCTTTGTAAAGTTTAACATCTTTTATCGCATCGGGATTAAAAACTGAAAATACACCACCTAAATGAGAAGCGTTATAAACTGTGGCTTCGTCAAGTAATATAAGGTTCTGATCAACACCGCCGCCGCGCACATAAAACCCAATACTTCCCTCACCTGCTGTTTGTACACCCGGTAGCATTTGTATTGTACGTAATACATCAACTTCGCCCAGAAGTGCCGGAATTTTTACAATTGTTTTCATATCCAGCTTATTTATACTCATTTCATTACTGCTCACATTTTCATCAGCCCGTTCTGCAAAAATGTTTACTTCTTCAAGTGCTTTGTCAAGAGGCTTTAGCTGTATGTCTTTTCTTATATTTTTAGTTAACTCTAGTTCTAAAAACTGTGTTTCGTAACCCATATAAGAAATTTTCACCTTGTAGGTATTACTTGCTAATGATATAGAAAAGAACCCATATGGATTTGTTATTGCTCCTGTTTTTAATTCATTAAAGTATATTGCTGCACCAATTAATTCTTCCCCAGTTTCGGCATCTTTTATGTATCCACTAAAAGTGCTTTTGCTTTGACCATACATGGATACATTATGACTAAAGATTATAAGAATTATAAATACTAGTTTTCTCATATAATAATTAATAGATGTTAATGTTTGGGAACAATCTTCAAATAATTATTCCTGAAAAATTAGCTCAAAATTATAAAGTAATTTTAATTTTTACTGCAACTATTCGATAAACGGGTATTAATTTACGATAAACAGCCTGTTTTCTTCTACTTTAAGACAGTTTAAATGGACTTAACCCTATCATTAATATTATATTTGGTTAATTGTCATTAAG
>JAOZNO010000559.1 GCA_029933755.1 Bacteroidales bacterium
CCCCATCTTCATCACCAGGTATTCCAAAAATACTATTTTGAAACCAGGCATCTAATAAGAAACGTATTCGTTTTTGAGTTTTCCAGGCTGCGCCTGCATAGTTGTATAAATACGGGATATGAAAACTGGGTTCATTTCCCATTGAGAACTGACCAACCAAGCCGGTAGCATCAGCAAATTTTGCAAAAAACTGATATTTTGTTCTTCCTAAACCTTCACGGAATAATTGGTCTAAGTTCTCAATAAATTTTTTATTTCCTCCCATTAATTTAATCAAATCCGGAATGTCATGTTGCACTTGCCATGCGTAGGTATATCCGTTATTTTCATCATAATAATCACGTCCTCCAGGGCCACCATCAAATTTGGGGTCAATGTCCAGCCAGTTTCCCTCAGAATCTTTTGGCCACATTAGCTTCTTTTCAGGATTATATAAATTCCTGTAGTTTTTCGATTCTTTGCTGTAATATGTATAATCGTCAGTTTTGTCTAATTCTTTTGCCATTTCGGCCAAAGCCCAATCATCATAACTGTGAGCCAGGGTAATTGCAACGCTTTGTCTTTTCTCAAACCAATGCACTTCTTTTACAGTTTCCTTTTCATCAGGTCTCAAAGACGGATAATAACCATTTTTACGATAAAATAAGTCTAATTCTGTTAAGCCACCATTTACCCAAGGAATCATTGTTGCATCAGTTGCATTTTTCCTCATTCCTTCATAGGCTTTTTCTACATTAAAATTACGAATACTTTTTCTGTAGGCATCTAAAAAGATTATTGTAGAATGGAATCCATGCATGGCTGCTTTGTCTTTGTAAAGTATTGGAAACTGAGGCATCCATCCACCTTCTTCATACATCCTGACATATGATTGTAGCATATCTGCCTCCAGATCAGGAGATAAAATTGCACGAAGTGGGTGCTGTGCTAAATAAGTATCCCAAACCCAATCGTCTGTATAAAAATCTAAACTGTCTGTATGAACGGTGTGATCAAAAGCACTATAATATTTACCATCCTCGCTGATGTTGACCATTCTTTCGTAATAACGATATAATGAAGTGTAAAAAACACTTCTTTGGTTTTCAGTTCCACCTTTGACTGTAATTTGACCTAAACTATTATTCCAAATAGTAATAGCTTGTTTCTTTAAATTATTAAAACCCCATTGAGGAATTTCTGTATTTAGGTTTTTTTGAGCCTGTTCAATACTTATATAAGATATTGCATATTTGAACTCAATTACATTATTCTTGTTTTCAGGGAAACTTACCCAAGCATTGGCCTGCTCCCTGCTGGTATTCCTTCTTTTATTAACGATAATTTCTTCGTCAAATTCAATATTAGCTTTCGTATTAAATTGGCCAAAAACATAAGCTTTCATTCCTCCAAATTCCTCTATTCCAATTATCGAATTATCCTCGCCTTGTTCCCATGAGCCATCATGAGTTACATTGAATTTTAATTTTTTTATTCCTTCTGAAGGAAAATAGAATTTAAAAAAACCTGATTTTTTACCGGGAACAAACTCTGTTTTTATTTTTGAATTTACAAAATAAGTAGAATAATAATTAGGTTTGAGAATTTCAAGATCGTGATCATAAGTTTGCTTAACGCTCCAAATGTCATTCTCATCTTTTAAAATGCCAGGCAAAACACCAAAAAGTTCTCCTTCGCGGTGTGCAACCATTGATAATGTGAAAAATGCTATTTGGTCATCTAAATAATCTTTGCGATAAGGATGCATCCTAATAGGCTGATTTGGTAGTTGGACATTTGGTCTCATTGGATGCAATAAATAACCAACTGCACCAATATTGGGGTCAACATATTGTAGATTAGATTTATCATCAATATTATTAGAGCAAGCTGATATTAAGAATGCTAATACTGCTGTAGTTATAAGATTTATAAGATTTTTCATTAATGTGAATTAAAAGGTTTCTGTTAAATATAATGAATACTCAATAAGTTAAAATGTTTTCTGATACTTCAGTCTTTTCACTTTTTTCACTTTTTAAATAAACGTTCAAGGCTTTTCCTCCTCCTGCTTGAAAGTAGTTTAACTGTATTTTATGTTGTCCGGCTTTTAAAGCAATTTCTCCATCTTTTTCATAAGCTGCATGAAGACCATCATTATCTACAACAAGTTGATCGGCTATATAAAGCTTGCTTCCATCATTTGACAAAATACTGAAAGTATATACACCATCAACAGGAATAGTAATGAATCCTTTATAAATTAATCCAAATTTTTCAGGTAATTTTTTATTTTCAACAGGTATTATAAAACTCTTAACATTACCATTAAAAACAGCTTTCATATCAAGAAGCTTTGTTGTAGAATTAATTGGTTTCTCAAATTTGAAAAACTCAAACATTAAACCTTTTTGTGAGCTTTTTGTGCTAACAGCTTCAATAGGTTTTTGCTTTATGTATTGTAGTTTATATACCGGGCTGCTTTTCCCCTTAGAAGAATATTCAATAATATTGATATCTGTTGTTTTTAATATAGTAAATGCTTTGGTATATAATGTTGAATTATTTGATGGAGTACTACCATCCATTGTGTAATAAATTTTTGTCCCTTTCTGTTTAGATATAAACTGAACTTTAAATTTTTCAATGAAAATATTTTTACTGTTAAAACCTTCTAGTTTTGGCCAGCGATAATTAACACCAAGCTCGTTTAATCTTTCATAATGGGTACTCATCTTATCCAGAAAATTATCTAAATTACGTTTGTCCTTCGGTGACCATGCAATTTCAGATAAAGCACATAAGCGAGGAAGTGTCATGTATTCTACCAAATCCGGTGTGGCAATATACTCAGTCCACTGATTTGCCTGTACACCCATAATATACTTCTGTTCATCAATATTTAGCTCTTCAGGTATTGGTTCATAAGCATAAACTTTTTCTATTGGTAAAAACCCACCAATTGCTAGTGGCTCATCTTCAGGTTTGCCTTCATAGTAATCAAAATATAAATAATCTGAAGGGGTCATAACCACATTATGTTTTTGCTTTGCTGCATTAATACCACCCTCAATTCCACGCCATGACATTACTGCTGCATTTGGAGCAAGTCCACCCTCCAAAATTTCATCCCACCCAATAATTTGTCTTCCTTTAGAATTCAGGAACTTTTCTATTCGGGAAATAAAATAACTCTGTAATTCATGTTCGTCTTTCAAAGCTTCATTCTTGATACGTTCCTGACACTTTACACATTCTTCCCATCTTGTTTTTGGAGCTTCATCGCCTCCAATATGAATGTATTTAGAGGGGAAAAGCTCCAGTACTTCGCTTAGAATATTTTCGAGGAAAGTAAATACTGAATCGTTGCCGGCACAGTAAATTTCATTTGAGATGCCCCATTTTGTACGTACTTCAAAAGGCCCCCCGGTACATGAAAGCTCAGGATAAGCGGTTAATGCTGCTACAGAATGTCCCGGTAGTTCAATTTCCGGGACAACTGTTACAAACCTATCTTCTGCATAAGCTACAATTTCCCTAATCTCGTCTTGGGTATAATATCCACCATAGCGTTTATTATCAATCTCATCAGTTTTCTCAATTTGA
>JAOZNO010000560.1 GCA_029933755.1 Bacteroidales bacterium
TCAGATTAACACAGATTTAATGTGAGTGTTTATCTGCGTTCATTTGCGTCATCTGTGGACTATTCTTTAAACTTTTACCCACAATAGTTTATACTATAGCCATTAATTATTAGAGGTGTCCTTAAAATCGGCAATTAAAAATTTAGGCGTAATTAAAATTATTGTTATAAATCATGGAATCAACCATAATTACTTATTTTTTTCAATAATTTTTTATTTTTTATTTTTATCGTTTTTCCTATCATTTCAATTAAGCCATCTTCTCTAAATTTCTTTAGCATTCTTATTACATTCTCGGTAGTCATGCCTGAAAGCTCTGCCAGTTCTTTTCGGTTAAGTAAAAGTTCAAATTTCTGTTGTTTGAATATTTTTTCAGAAAGACATAAGATTATATCGGCTAATCTTCCATATGCTTGTTTATTGGTTAAACAATAAAATCTTCCGAATGTTTGAAGAGTATTTGAATTTAATGTATTAATTATTTCAGATGCAAATTTTGCATTTTCAGTTATTATTTTTTTAAAAGTTGTAATATCAATCAATTTAACTTTCGAATCAATATATGCTGTTACCGAATATGGAAAAACATTAATTCCATCTAAAAGAGCTGTTAATGCAATTAAATGCTCTTCGGGAACTATTTTTAAAATTAACGAACCCTGTGTTCCATCCATATGAACTTTAACCAATCCTTCAGTTAAATATATTACATGTGTGGCAAAAGTACCTTGCTTGCAAATTGTTTCTCCTTTACTAAATTCTATTTCAACTAAATTATTGTCAATTAATTCGGTTTGCTCTTTTGTAAGTACCTCAAAACAGGTACATTTTTCTAAACCAACGGTACAACTATTTATTTCCTGCGTTTTTGTCATAGTATTTTTTATATCTGCTACAAAGTTAAGAACTAATTTTCTAATAGTATCTGTATAAAATAGATTATAAAACATGAAATTAAGACAAAAACTAATGTTTTGTAACTGGTTGTTTTTGTGGGTATTATAAAATTATTATTGTTGTGTGTTTATTAATACTATGATCTATATCAACATTTCAATAAGTTTAAATCAATAAAAAATAAATCTATATCAATATTATGCAAGCTTAGCATCATAACAATAGACGAGACAGAGCATATCAAATTTCTTTTAAAATTCCCCCACTCTCCTGACCTTTGTACCGAAGATATTTCTTAATCCTAAATAAAAAAAGTTATGGAAAATAAAATTGATCAAACATTAGATTGCAAAGGCTTATCATGCCCAATGCCAATGATGAAATTAGCAAAAGCATTTAAAGGATTAAACTCTGGTGATGTACTGGAAATGTTGGGAACAGATCCTGGTACTAAATCAGATCTACCAAAATGGTGCACTAAAACCGGTAATTCTATAATTCGTGAAGATGAACTTGAAGGCGGAGTTTTTCGTTTTCTAATTCTTAAAAAATAGGAGGTAAAAAATGTCAGAAGAAAAAAAAGAATCCGGAGTATTGGCTCAACTGTTTCAAACTTTTTTTGCGAAGCATTGGCCGGTTTGGGTTGGCGGATTAACCTTAGGAATCCTAAATATACTACTTTTTGCTATTAAAAGCCCTTGGGGGGCAAGTGGTGGTATTAATAACTGGGGTGCAAACTTTTATAAAATTCTTGGAATTTCGAATTTCGAAGGTGCTGCATCTATCAATACCAGTTTATATGGAATGTTATGTGTTTTAATAGTTGTAGGTGCTTTTGCAGGTGCTTTATTCTCTAAAGAATTTGCTATTCGTATTCCCCCAATTGGTGAACTTATTAAAGGTTTTATTGGTGGTGGATTAATGGCAATTGGTGCAACAATAGGAATTGGTTGTACAATCGGTTCGTTTTTCAGTGGTGTTCCTGCTCTTTCGGGCGGTGCTATAATTTTCACAATTGGTCTTTTTGTTGGAGTTATTGTCGCTCTAAAATATTTAATGTGGGAAATGGAAAAACACCCTAGTTTCTCTACAGGTAAAAGTTGGGTTTTTCTAGCAGGAACAGGTAAAAAAGGTGATTGGCAAATTTGGGCAGGCTGGATTGTTACTGCCTCTATGTTTGTTATGGCTTATATCTATTCTGATAATAATGCAATCATGGCCTGGTTCATTATAATAGGTCTTTTTATGGGACTTATTTGTCAACGCTCAAGGTTTTGCATTGTCAAGGCTTTTCGCGATCCTTTTATGACTGGTGAAGCGGATGGTTCTGTTGGTGTTATGGCCGGACTAATTGTTGGACTGATAGGCTTTACAGCTATTAAATATTTTGGAATTGGTGCCGGTGATGCTTCTATGCGTGCACGGGAAATGACATGGGTATTCTCTCACTTTTGGTTGCGTGGTATTATTGGAGGTTTCATTTTTGGCGTAGGAATGACCATTGCAGGTGGTTGTGCTGTAGGTACGCTTTGGCGTGTTGGCGAAGGACAAGTTAAATTGTGGGCTGCGGCTTTAGGTTTCTTACTTATTTCTCCATTGTCAAAAGAATTTATTGTTCCACCAATTGTAAAAATGCTTCCTCATAGCATGGCTTTTAAAAACTACTTACCTGACTATTTAGGTTATGCCGGTGCATTTGCACTTGTGCTTGCTATAATTCTTGCATGGTATGTTTTTGTCAAGTGGAACGAAAAAACAGGAAAGTTCAGTGCTTATTAATCAACTGATAATAATAAATAGTTATGGAAAAATTAAAACTTTTTATACTCGGAATATTAATTAGCAGTATTAGCTGTACCGGTATATATGAAGATGGTAAAGAATTAGCCAAAGATGCAGAAAAAAGAATTGAACAAATTTCTGTTGATGAATTAAAATCAAAAGTTGAAAAGCAGGAAGAAGAGTTTTTGTTAATTGACGTTCGTCAGAAATCAGAATTCAAAAAAGGCAATATTGAAGGCTCTTATTCTATACCAAGAGGTGTTTTGGAATTTAAAATTGGAAATAAGGACTTTTGGGAAGAGGAATATATTGACCCACCTGCTGATACAACTCTTATAATTATTTACTGTGCAAAGGGACTTCGAGGAGCTTTGGCTACAGAATCCTTATTGAAATTGGGTTATAAAAATGTTCTGAATCTTGAAGGTGGTTATGGAGCTTTTAATCCCAACCCTGATAAAAATGCACCAGTAGAAGAAGAGGGTGGATGTGGATAAAAAATTAACATTAAAACAATTGAAATGATAAAAAACAAAATTATATACATGCTGTTGTTGGTAATGTTTAGCACTCTAGCCTGTAACAACAAAATAGAGCCCTTTGAAAGTGTTGATGCAATGATTGCAGATGCAACTAATTCAGTTGACGCTATTAATGCAGAAGATTTTAAAGCAAAGCTTGAAGCTGAGTATCACTTTACAGTAATTGATTGCCGTGAAGAGAAAGAATTTATTGAAGGGCATATACCGGGAGCCATTAACATCCCTCGTGGAATGTTGGAGTTTTCAAAATTAATTTCTGACCGACGAGTGAAATTATACATCTATGGTCAAGCAAACCAAAGAGCAACACTTAGTGTAGGTACTTTAAAAAAGTTAAAATACAAACATGTATTGA
>JAOZNO010000561.1 GCA_029933755.1 Bacteroidales bacterium
TGATAATAGCAAAAACAAAAAAGTTGCTTTTCAAACATTAGGCTGTAAACTTAATTTCTCAGAGTCGTCAACCATAGCACGTGATTTTACTGAAAAAGGGTTTTCAAGGGTGAAATTTAATGAGAAAGCTGATGTTTACGTAATAAACACATGTACCGTTACTGAGCAGGCTGATAAAAAATGCAGGCAGGCAGTTAAAAAAATCACTAAACAAAACCCAAATGCTGTAGTGGCAGTTGTGGGTTGTTATGCCCAGTTAAAGCCTGATGAAATTTCTAATATTCCGGGAGTAAATGTGGTTCTTGGAGCAAATGAAAAATTTCAGCTATTTAAGTTTATCGAAGAGTTTGAAAATGAAAAAGCTCCAATCAGTCACTCATGCGAAATTGATGAGGTAGTGCAATTTGATGCTGCTTATTCTTCAGGTGACCGAACCCGTTCATTTTTGAAAATTCAGGATGGTTGTGATTATCCGTGTACCTACTGCACTATACCAAAAGCCAGAGGAAAAAGCCGTAACGGTAGCATTGAAAAAACGATAAGTCAGGCAAAAGAAATAGCAGCAAAAGGCTATAAGGAAATTGTATTAACGGGTGTTAATATTGGCGATTTTGGACAAAAATCGGATGAAACATTCTATAAGCTTATTCAGGAACTTGATAAGGTAAGAGGTGTTGAACGTTACCGAATTTCATCAATAGAACCAAATTTACTTAGTGATGAGATTATTGAATTTGTAGCTAATTCACAGAAATTTCTTCCTCATTTTCATATTCCACTACAAAGTGGCTCAAATGAAATTTTAAAATTAATGAAACGTCGGTATAACCGTGAACGATTTGCAAGTAGAATAGAAAAAATTAAAGAACTTTTCCCGGATGCATTTATTGGTGTTGATGTAATTGTTGGTTTCCCGGGTGAAACCGATAAGTTATTTAGTCAAACTTATGATTTTTTAGTTGGTTTGGATATATCATTCTTACATGTTTTTTCGTATTCAGAGCGATCAGGAACAGAAAGTGCCGATATGAAAGGGAAAAACGTAAGAAAAGTAATTGCTGAAAGAAGTAAAGCTTTACATAAATTATCAGATATCAAACACAGATTGTTCTATAAAAAGAATGTAGGTTCAATACAAAAAATTCTTATTGAGGCAGGAAATGGTCAGGGTAAAATGTATGGATTTACTGAAAATTATTTAAAAGTTGAGATTGATTATGACCAGAGCTTGATTAACCAGGTAAAATCTGTAAAACTTGATAATTTAATAGAACCAGAACTGTTTGACTGCAAGTAACACAGCTTGGAATTAATCAGCTTAGAGAGCAGTGTTACAATATTTTTATTTACTTTCGCACTTTTTGTAATAATAATCAGATATAATATATGTATCCAACTTTAACAGATTTCATACAAGACCTTACAGGCTTAAATATTCCTTTACCTATTCAAACATATGGTTTTTTTGTTGCTATTGCATTTCTTGCAGGTGTGTACGTTTTATCAATTGAGCTAAAAAGAAAAGAAAAAGAAGGTATTTTAAAACCAATATTAAAAAAAGTACGAGTTGGTGAACCAGCAAAAATCTCAGCACTTTTATTATCAGGAATTGGTGGTTTTATTTTGGGGTTTAAATTACTGGAGGCAGTACTACATTATAGTGAATTTGTTGCCAATCCTCAGGATTTTATTCTTTCATTAAGAGGAAGTTTTATTGGAGGTATTATAGCTGCTGCAATATCTGTTTACCTTACATGGAAAGAAAAAGATAAAGAAAAGCTTGCTAAGCCCAAGTGGGTTGAAAATGTAGTGCATCCATATGAATTATCAGGTAATTTTTTAATAATTGCTGCAGTTTTTGGACTTCTTGGCGCAAAACTATTTCATAATCTTGAAAATTTTGATCAATTGATGAAAGATCCAATTGGGTCGCTTATGTCATTTAGTGGTTTAACCTTTTATGGAGGATTAATTCTGGGAGTAACATCTGTTTTATGGTATGGAGCTAAAAATAATATTAATTTCTTACATATTGCAGATGCAGGCGCTTTGGCAATTCCTATGGGCTATGGCATTGGTCGTATTGGTTGCCAGGTTTCCGGTGATGGTTGTTGGGGAATTGCAAACCCTGATCCTAAACCTGAATGGTTAAGCTTTTTACCGGATTGGATGTGGTCGTTTGATTACCCGAATAATGTAATAAATTCAGGAAAGCTAATTGAAAACTGTACCGGAGGGCATTGTCATATACTTGATACACCTGTTTTTCCAACTCCATTTTATGAAACAACGCTAATGATGATTATTTTCATTATACTTTTTAGTGTGCGTAAGAAAATAAAAATTCCGGGAATGTTGTTTTCAATTTATTTAATTTTTGCAGGAATTGAACGTTACCTTATTGAAAGTATCCGGGTAAATAATAAATTTATTGTTTTTAGCCAGGAAGTAACGCAAGCTGAAATAATTTCTACCATACTATTTATTGTTGGTATAGCTGGTGTTATTTATCTATACAAAAATAGAGAAAAGGTTCAGAAGTGGACATTTAAAGAATGATTACGAATTTTGAATTACGTGTTATGAATTTTGAAATATAGTAATATTACTTACAATAAACCAAATAAGTGAAAGAGGACCTTAAAAGAAGAACTAAAGAGTTTGCTATAAATATTTGGCGTTTGTGTCAATCTTTACCCAGTGAATTTTATGACTATAAAAGGCAATTAGTTCGTTGTTCTAGTTCGGTTGGTGCAAATTACAGGGCAGCCTGTAGGGCAAAATCTACAAGAGATTTTATAAATAAATTAAAAATTGTAGAAGAAGAATTGGATGAATCGTTATCCTTTATTGAACTAATTACAGAACTTTTAGTTGATTATGACCCAAAATGGGATGATGTTTATAAAGAAGGTGATTCAATATTAGCAATTATTGTAAAGTCTTTGATAACCTTAAGAATGAAACATGCTCCAAAATCCTGACAAGAAACATAATAGCTGATTTTCGTAAACCGTAAACCATAATCCGTAATTCATTGAAATAAAAAATAAAAGATTAACAAAATATAATTTATGGATTTACAAAAATTATGTGCCGAAGCTAAAGAAATAATTAAAGAAACAGGTGCTTACATTTCTACTGAGGCAAAACAGTTTAGTTCAGATGCCGTGGAGTCAAAAGGTGTACATGATTTTGTTTCATTTGTTGATAAAACAGCCGAAAAACAACTGGTTGAAGGATTTAAAAAAATATTACCCGGTGCTGGTTTTATTGCTGAAGAACAAACTGAAACTTATCGGTCAGAACAATATAACTGGGTAATTGACCCATTAGATGGTACCACAAACTTTATTCATGGATTAATGCCTTATGCAATTAGCGTTGCTTTAATGGAAAAGGACGAACTAATTTTAGGTATTATTTATGAAATTTCGCGAGATGAAATGTTTTATGCATGGAAAGGAAGTAAAGCATATCTAAACAATTCGGAAATTTCGGTTACCAAAGCTAAAAAGGTAACTGACTCATTAATTGCCACAGGTTTTCCATATTATGATTATGATCGA
>JAOZNO010000562.1 GCA_029933755.1 Bacteroidales bacterium
TACCGCTATTTATTTGACCGCAACAAGGAGTTTAAAAGATACCCAATGGGGGTTTGATTTGGCTTACAATATCCTATAAATGCTTTTCTAACCAATTAAAGATATCATTATAAACCTCATCCTTATTAGTTTCATTTAATATTTCGTGGCGAGCCTCAGGATAAAGTTTTATTTCAACATCTTTTACAGCTGCTTTTTTATACTTTTCATAAACTTCAGTTACACCTTTCCCGTTTTCGCTAACAGGGTCTTTACCACCCGAAATTAGGTAAACCGGAAGTCCTTCATTGGTTTTATTAATTTCTGTTTGGTCATTTACATAAAGTAAACCACCTAACAAATCGTTATAAAACCCAGCTGTAAATATAGTTCCACAAAAAAGATCATTTACATATTTATCAACCTGCTCATTATCACGACTTAACCAATCGTAATCTGTACGGTTTGGTTTAAATGCATTATTAAAAGCACCAAAAGAGAGTTTGGTCATTAATGGCGTTTGACTTTTTCTGCCATTAAATGTTATAATAATACTGCTTAACATTTTCCCAACACTTCCCAACACACCGGGATGCCCAGCTGTTCCGGAAAGTATTAGTCCTTTAAGCTTTGATGAATCTTCAATACTGTAATATCTTGAAAGGAATGAGCCCATACTGTGCCCTAATAAAAACACAGGTTTATCCGGAAAACGTTCATTAATTTTATCGGTTAATGAACGCATATCATTAACAACTTGCTGAAAACCATTTTCATCAGTAAAATAACCCAGGTTTTCTAAAATACCTGCCGTTTTCCCATGTCCTTTATGGTCATTAGCAAATACCGCATATCCATGTTTATTTAAAAATAAGGCAAAACCCTCATAACGAGCGGCATGTTCTGCCATACCATGTGCAATCTGCAATACGGCTTTAACATTTTGTTCATCTTCAGGAATCCATTCATACACATGAACCTCTTGATTGTCGGTGGTTTTGATTTTATATTCAGTCATAGTAGTTTAATACTTCGTTAAATTTCCGTATCTCGCAAAGCCGCAAAGTCGCAAAGCTCTGATTTTTAATAAATTAATGTTATTTTTAATTATTATAATCACCTGTACTTTAAGTGTTTGAGAAAATACACCGAACCATTGAATAGTTTGATTTGGATTATAATCTGCAATATACAAATAATCTACAAATTAACTAAGTTGTTTATAGCCGTGGTTAGAAATATGTTCAACCGCCTGACTTATAATCAATTTTGTACTGGAAGGACCAATTCGTATATAAAACAAATCTTCGTTTGCAATATTCATATACGCCGGTTTTGCAGACTGTTTACACACCAGAGCAATAATTGACTTATTATTTATTATGCCTGAATGAATATTTACAAATTTCATATACTCAAGACCAATAAACTTACTAATTAAGTTTTTTATGTGAAGTGATGCTTTATCTAAATTTTCAAAATTATCTTTTCCAATTCCATGAAAATTACCTTCATCATCAACACCAATTAGCAGTACTCCACCTTCAGTATTTAAAAATGCAGCTACACTTTTCAACCACGCATGCTCAATGGCTTTATCATTTTTCTCAGTTCTAAGATTAAACCTGATGGTTGATTTAAACTCAAGCGTAACACTTTCAGCAGACTTAGAAAAACGAATAATATCATTCTCAAAATTGTTACTGTTAATTTTCGGCTTAGGCACTTTACGAAGTTGTTTGTTATACCTTAAAATAAAGAATAATGCAATAATAATTCCTATAAAAAAGAACATTAATGATACCCATAGGGTTAATAGTTTCCCCTCTCCTATTTTTACAGAAAAACTATCTTCAGAAACTACAAAACCCAAAACATAGTTCTTTTCTTTATTCAGATATTCAAATTTTGACCAATAAGAAACTCTTTCCTGTTTAAATTGAAAAATATTTTCAATACTTTTATCTTCATCCAGCCAAACATTTACTGCTTCAGCAATTTGTAACTGATTAATTTTGTAGTACGGTGTAAATAATCCTTTAAAATCCAATGTGTTATTTTTTTGTAAGCTTTCACTTCCATGAAAATTATAAACATCACCATCAGGACTTAACAAAAAGGAATATTCATTTTGTTTTAGATCAATAATATCAAAAAATTCAAAAATATCTTTAAGCAATACATGAATCACAATATAATATACTTTATCATTTTTTTTCCATGAAGAGGAAACACTCATCACATTTTTATTGAGACTTTCTGAGAAATATGGCCCATACCAATGCATATTCGAAGAATCATTTTGCAAACGATTAGACCAGTTCTTTTTAGATGGAATATAATCAGTTGAACCTTTCCAGCCACCAAATACTTCCCCTGTATTATCCAATTGTTTCCACCTGAATGCTTTACCTGTAGTTTGTTTTTCCGAATTATAAAACCTACTTAAATAAGTATTATTATCCTTCTTTATTTCATATTCATTACCAGACTCCTCAAACAGGGTTACTGCAAAAATATCATTTGCATCTTCAATCAGTGGTATCAACACCAAATCAATATTATTTGTGTCATTTAAATGAATCAAACCATTTTGCCCCCACTTTGTAAGTAGTTGTAAATCACCTTCAATTAGCCTTTCTTTTTTTGCAAAATGAGTAATTGCCTTTGATGATTTTTCTTTTATATATTCTGATATTACCTGATTACGATAGTTTTTTGTTGAAATAATAAAAAAGCTTATCGAAACTGCAATCGTAATTGTAGTTATTACAAACAAACTAACATACAGCCTGTTTTTTATTGATTTACGTTCTGATTTCATGTTTAAATTCTGATTCTATAGATTATTCTGTATTTTGTTTGTAAAATTATAAAAATATTGTTTTGCCAACTAAACTTTCTAAATATAAGCGCTATTTTTGAGAAATTAATCAGAATAAACCACTATGCATTGAAAATACATAGTTTTAAAGTTTCGAATGAAATTCGATAAAATAATAGTTCGCTGGTTGGAAGTCAGAAGACAGAAGCTAAAAACTTTTCAACGTTCTTCATTCTTCAATTTCGGTCTTCCGTCTTCGAAAAAAAAACTAAAGTAATAGAAACTAAAGTAGCTGCAATGAAATTGCAGGGTTTTAATCATTAATTAGATAATAAATTATCATGTATTATACATTTAAAATATTACTCCTTAGTATTTCTATTCTTATTACAGAATACACCCTAATTAACACAATCTCTACAAAAGCCAAAATTATAAATACAGACTACTTTGAACAACTATACATTGGTAAGCATAACACTTTAGAAAAATATGACCCGAATGGCATACTACTTTCAAGCTACAGTAATCAATCAAACGGTGAAATAAGTGCAATTGATGTTTCAGACCCATATATTTTGTTACTCTTTTATGAAGACTTAAACAGGGTTATTTTCCTTGATGATAAATTAGCTCCAATTGGTAAACCTTTAGATTTGGATAAGTTGGATTTATTTAATGTTTCAGTTGTATGTAAGTCTAAAAGCTTTGCAATTTGGATATACGACCGTTTTGATAACCGTTTGATTCACTATGGATTTAACT